>NZ_NPML01000027.1 GCF_002252565.1 Petroclostridium xylanilyticum | reverse complement strand
GATTCAAGGCCTTTCGTCGTCATGGAATCCACCGGGCACTATCACAAAATCCTTTTCCATTCACTTTGTAAAGCTGGATTTGAGGTTTCAGTAACAAACCCCATCCAGACTGATTCTATCAAAAATATTGGAATTAGAAAAGTGAAAAATGATAAAGTGGATGCCCGGAAAATTGCATTGCTCTACAGATTTCAGGAGCTTAAAACTACTAATATCCTCGATGAGGATATTGAATGCTTAAGGAGCCTTTGCCGCCAGTACTACAAGCTCTCTGACGAGCTTACTGCCTACAAAAACAGGTTTACGGGTATTGTTGACCAACTCATGCTAAACTTTAAGGATGTATTCCCCAACATCTTTTCAAAGGCTGCTCTTGCAGTCCTGGAGGAGTATCCTACGCCTGCCCATATTCTTAAGGCTGACAGGAACAAGCTGATTTCAATGATTCAGGAAAAGTCCCACAAAAGCCTTAAATGGGCAACTGAAAAGTATGAGCTTTTGGTCTCCAAGGCCAGAGATTTTGAACCTTTGAGCATTCACAATTCCTCAAATATTGCCATGCTCGGTGTGTACATCTCCATGATCAGAACCCTGGAGGAAAACCTGGAGAAAGTCCTTAAAGCCATCCATAAGCTGATTGATGAGGACCTGGCAAAGGACATGCCTGTACTTGCATTGACGCTTGAACTCTTGCAGAGCATTCCCGGCATAGGCCTTCTGTCTGCTGCCACCATTCTTGCGGAGATTGGCGACTTTTCGGCCTTTAAAAAGCCGGGCAAGCTGGTTGCTTATTTCGGCATTGACCCCTCTGTCATGCAGTCCGGAGAGTTTACCGGTACACGTAACAAGATGTCTAAGAGGGGTTCAAGGCTGCTTCGCAGGGTGCTTTTTACAATTGCTCTTGCCAATATCCGTACCAAGAGGGATAAGACAGCTTGCAACCCTGTGTTACTGGAGTTTTATCAACAGAAGTGCCGGAGCAAACCTAAAAAAGTAGCTTTGGGAGCTGTTATGCGTAAGCTTGTTAATTATATTTTTGCTGTTCTGAGGGATAGAAAGCCTTATCAGCTACGTAGCCCCCAAGAGCATGCGAAGAATCTTGCAGCAAAGCATACAGCAGCTTAATAGTACTTGTACTTGATGTTCAGTTTTCAAAGAGCAACTTATTATTTCAGACCAGCTATTTTATGTCTACTTCACTTAGGTGGTCTTGTTGTCATGCCTTTGATTAACGTCAGGAGTCTAAAAAAATTTCTCAAAATTTTTCTTAAAAACTCTTGACTTTAATTAGCTGGTCTTTCAATTTCTTGAACTAAACTTAAAAAAAGTTCAATTTTCGATACAAATTCACTTGACAGTAACTTTTGTATCTGTTATTATCTTATCAGATACAAAAGTTACTGTCAATATAAAAATAAATCTTTTTGTATCTTTTAGTTTTAATATGAATATGCTACACTGTTATTGAGGTGATGTGAATGAATATAGGTGAAAGAATAAAATCATTGAGAAAAGAAAAGGGATTAACACAAAAGGAATTGTCAAAGCTATCATCCATTTCAGAAATCAGTATTAGAAAATATGAAAATGGTGATAGACAGCCAAAGCAAAAAGCAATATTTCATCTTGCAAAGGCTTTGGGGGTAAGTGAAGGTTGGTTGATGGGTTATGATGTACCAATGGAAAGGGAAGAAGAAAATACTTTCCTTGCTGACCAAACAGAAGAATTATCCTGTTTTATTAAATATTTGGAATCAATCAAATACCTTGTTCGTATTGAAAAAACAGTTGGTCATGAAGAAGGTGCTGAATCCTTTAATATTACTTTAAGTAAAGATGGTGTAAGCATTACTTTTTCAGAAGATGAATTTGAAGTTTTTTGCAATACCATTAAAAAATCAATTGCCTTTGAAATCTTCAAAAAATCAGAAAAGGCATAAAAAAAAATAACCCCTGGTGTTGCAGCACCAAGGGAAATTGAAGGATACATTTACCCAAAGGGATAAATGCAATAACCCAAAATAATTATAGCATTTAATCACCTTTGGAACAATTTAAAGAAAGGTGGTTTTTACTTATGCAAGGTGGAGTAAGAAAACGTGGTAACAACTGGTATTACTATTTTGATTTAGGCAAAGTTGATGGTAAAAGAAAAAAGATTGAAAGGAAAGGCGGTAAAACCAAGAAGGAAGCTGAAGCAGCTTTAAGGAAAGCACTTCAGGAATATGAAAATGCTGGTCTGTTATTTGAACCAAGTGAAATTTCTGTTGCTGATTATATGGATTATTGGCTGAAGAACTATGTTGAAATGAACTGTAAATATAATACCATTGATGGTTATAAAAGAATCATTGAGAACCACATTAAACCAGCCCTTGGTTCATATAAATTAAAATCTGTTACCCCTGCTGTACTTCAGCAATTTGTAAATGAAAAATCTACTATGGGTTTTACAAAGCATTACATGGTTAATATCGTTTCTGTTCTTTCAGGTTCATTCAAAGCAGCTGTTTTCCCTTATAAATTCATCAGGGAAAACCCAATGCAATATGTGAAGCTGCCAAAGAATGAAAATATGAAAGCTGAAACTGACAGAAGGGTTATCACCCAGGATGAATTCAAAAGAATCATTGAAAGATTCCCCCAGGGAAGTTCTTTCTATATTCCATTACAAATTGCCTACCATACTGGAACAAGGGTTGGTGAATGTTGTGCTTTGACTTGGGATGATATTGACTTGGAAAACAAGGTTGTTGATATAAACAGAATCTTGCTTAAAAAAGGAAAGCAATGGTATTTTGGAACAACCAAAACCACTTCATCTGTTCGTAAAATACCTATTGGTGATACATTGGTTGACATTTTAAAGAAGCATAAGAAATGGCAAGCTGAAAACCGCTTGAAGTGTGGTCAATTCTATAATTTTTATTATGTTGATAAGAATGACAGAATTTATTCTGTTGACGGAACAAAGGATTATAAAACTACTGATACCCAAGTTCATTTTATCTGCACTAATGAAAGCGGCGGTTTGGTAACACCTGAAAGCATTAAATATTGCAGCAGGGTAATAAATTATGAATTGATGATTCAATTCAACTTCCATGCTTTGCGGCATACTCATGCCACCCTGCTAATTGAAAATGGTGCAAACATGAAGGATGTTCAGAAAAGGCTTGGTCATTCCAGGCTTGCAACTACAATGGACACCTACACGCACGCAACAGAAAAAATGTCAAAGAATACGGTTGATATATTCGAAAAAATTTGCCACCCACAATAAAATTAGGGTGGAAAGAGGGTGGAAAAACCACCCTCTTTTTATTTTATAAATCCTTGAAACCCTTGTCATTCCTCACTATTTTACAAACACATTCTGTATGCCCTGATGGTATGGAAAAGATAAATTCTCGTAAACGTCAAAAGACAAAATATAACCTATTCGCCATGCACCTTATAACTTTATATAATATTTGGTTTGGAATCCGAAACTGCAGCCATCAACTCTTCTGCCTTTAAAGGCGACAAACATTCCATCAAGATGTTGTCCCTGCTTTTTTCCAAATACAAAACATCCAAAGGTCCTGCTTGAAGCAGCATAAAACCAGACCTGTACAGATTGTTTCCATATACCTGGCCGACAACTACTTCAATAATATTTTCAAATACAAGGAAATTCCCAGAAAAAAGCAGAGCTTCTCCGACAGGCCGGTAAACATCGTTATCTTGTTGCACCAATCCTTTATTAATCAGGCTGGTTAAAGTTTGCTCCACTTGTTCCATGGTATATTTTGGAACTCCTGAATTGAGTAAAATGACATGAAAAGCTAAACTTTGCGAGTTTTCTCTTACATTATTGGCTCCTTCCCAAAGGTCTTTGAGGGAAAACCCGGTATAGACAAAAACCTCTTCTTGGGCATAGGCTGAAAATACCGCTTTCCTGTAAAGATCAGCGATAACTGCAAAGCATAATGCCTCTCCAGCCGTTAATTCAATATCCAGATCCGAACCGGACAAAGAACTTCTACCCATATACTCGCCAATAAATTTAACCATAGCTTTAGGATTGGGAGGTATTGTAAAAACAGCTTCGTCCCCTTGGTACACAGCCGAGACTTTTTGTTCCCCCCTGCAAATAATCTGCTTTCTTGCCCGAACAGGACCTCTCCTGAAGGTTATGTCAATAAAGCCGTCAGCATAAGCTAATATCTCCATCATTGGATAATATTGGGCTTCAATGGTATTGTCCGCTTTGATAATTTCAAGTTCTTGTAATCTCTGTTTATCTTCCGCTGTAAACTCTGACAGCTTGCTTTCACCCAACGGAGATATAAAACTCTTGTTTGCAAAAGCCTGGCCCAGCCAGCTTAAATCTTTTAATTGCAATTTAAGTTCTAAAGACATATTAACCCTCCTGCATTTCAATTTTCCAGTCGCCAAAGACAAAACCTTCGCCCTTTGGCAAGTTTTTTACCTGGTTTATGGTGTTATTCTTGATGGAATCCTTAATGCTGTCCTTGAAAAACTCTTTAATAGTCGGATTTCCGCCTGCTATACCCTTAAATATCTCCTTGGGAGAATACTCACCAAAATCTATATCCCGGCTTGTATTAGGCAGGAATTTGTTTACAGTTCTATCAACCCCTGCATCAATACTGGCTTTTATAAAACCGTCCTTAAAGCCCTTGCTTAAATCCTCGCCTTTTTGATATGAAGTAATGAATCCTTGGCTTATTTCAGAGACAAAACCGATTCCATCTTTAATATTTTGGTTCTCGGTAAACTCTTTAGCCAGGTCTCCCGCTCCTTTTACAGCACCTTTGACAATATGGCTCGTGGCATTTTCCGGATCCGCCCAGGCTTCCCCCAAGCCGCCGGCCACTCCTTTTGTCGCTACATATGCTTTTTTTATGGCTTTCCCTGTCGGACCGGTCACTTTTTCCAAAGCGTCTACACCGACATCCGCCGCGGTCTGGATCATTTCTGCGGCTTTCAGGTATTTGCCGGCGGTGTTGGCGTATTTCAGATATTCCCGGCTTTCCTCTCTCCAGGCTTCTATGTTCCTTTCGATTATAGCTTTTTTCTGCCTGTCTATCTTCTCTTTCTTCAAATCTTCGAGTATCTTGTTATACTTCTCATCGACCTTTTGAATCAGCTCGGCCACCGATTCGCTCGGCCCGATATCTTCCCTTTCTTTTGCTTTGTAATTATACTCTACACCTTCCTTTTTCAGGGTATTGTCCAGGTCCTTTTCCCAGCTCTTGTACATTTCCAGTTGCCTTTGGGCTTCGGCAATGTCATACCCGGCTCTTCCGTAACCTCTTATGGACGCTTCGATAAATTCAATCTGCTCCCTGACGTTTTTCAGGTCTTCTTTTCTTTGCTCAATCCACTCTGCCTTGTACTCCTCCTCCGCTTCCTTAACCATTTTCTCCACCTGTTTTTCAAATTCAATGCTTTCCGCTTCCGCTTTTTTGTTCTTCAAATATTCGATATATTCCTTGTATTCTTTCTCCGCCTGTACATAATCATCGCCCTCGTAAGTTCCTTTTACTTCCTGCCATTCTTTTTCATACTCGGCGATTTCCCGGTCCAGCTTAGCTAATTTTTTTTCATAATCTACGTCCGACCTGACAAAGCTTTCAGGATCAAAATCACGGTCAGGGCCCCCGGAATCTCTCCCACCGCTGTCTTCAGGCATCCCGGCTGCGGCCTCCGAAGCAGCCATTGCTGAGCTGATCCCCAGGGCAGATATTACCGCTGTCACAAAACCGGTTACTGATGCCGCACCAAAGCTGGTACTGCTGGAATTAGTAACAAAATCGCTCCTTATTTTCATTTGGGCTTTTCACCTCCTATATTTTTTCGTACACAATACAATCTCGTTTTTGATGGGACATCCCCCCAGGCAATGGGCTTTTTTCTCGCAATCAGGACAGCTCATCTTCAAAATGCTCCGGAAACTTTCAAAAGATTTGCTCTCCCATACTTCTTCTATAGAATATTCTTTCAGGCTCTGCCCCCACCGGTATTCCTGATCGAAGCTGCAGGGCGTCATAATCATATTTGGACTGATATAGGTGCTGTACCTGGCTCCCTCACAGGTATCAATCGAGTTTAAGTGAATATTAGGGCTGAAATTTATAACCCCGGGAACGCAGCAGCTGTCAAAACCTACCTTGTTTATATATTCCTCCCGGTTAAACAAGCCGAATAGCTCCTTCACCTTGGGATCAAACGGGCTGAGGATATTGTCTTTCCTTCCCATTCCCACAGGTTTATGCAGCAAAAATATAATCCGGTTGATTCCTTGAGGAAATTTGTCGCCGCGCAGCAGATCAAGCGCTTCGTCTATGGTGTTGTTGCCCAGGACATAGTGGATGTTAGTTTTGATGCCATATGACAACAACAGTTCTATCGCCTTCAAGGTGTAAGGGGAACGATACCAGCTGACAGCCACCGCCCCGCAATATTCTTTCATCAGCGCCGCATGGTTTTTGGCAAGGCCGAATCCTGATGTTGTCAGGTTCGGCACAATATCATTCTCCCGGGTGTAGCTTAAGATTTTCTCAAAAGATTCGTGCAGTTCGGGGTCTCCCCTGCCCCCCAAAGCAACCTGAAACAGCCTTCCCCTGCATTGGTCTATTATCCATTTATAATCCTTCCAACTCATATTGGGCTCGCTTTTGCCAAGGCCATTTTGGTAGCACTGGACTCCCGCTTGCAGACACAAACCTTTCTCCCCGTGCAAACAGTGCCCCATAATGCCTATATCCAGCAAGTGAGGAAAAGACGCCCGGAAGGGGTCAACCCCAGTATCCCTGCCTTCCCGGTCGATTATCCCCGTCCTGCAGTAAAAGCCGGAATCCAGGTCAAAGCTACAGGCAAAGCGAAATTTTGGATCGGTTATGGTTTTCAGCTTAATTTTTCATCATCTCTCTTTCTTCCAAGCAATATCAGCAGCATTCCTGCTGTGAACAGGACGGATCCGAGAAGATAACCGCCATAGTCAAGCTTTACTATCCCGAAAATACTGTTTGCCAGCAGTCCCAGGGTGAAACCGGAAACAGCAATAAAGGCCTGGCTGTCCGTCAATATTCCGCTCCTTTTCATAAAACCCGCCAAATCTTTATAAAACAGCTTCAGGGCAGTAAACAGTATGCCCTGCTTCCCTTTGGAGAGGGCATTGATGAGAGTAATGGCAATTACATAAGTTACCAGGGCCTTGTCCAAACGGTTGTTCCGCGTCAGAAAATTGGCCGCAATAAAGCCCAATCCTCCGGAAACCAGGAGAATGTAGCCGCTCAGCCTCCCCAGGCTCCTTCTGGCTTCCAGCAAGCCGCTGGGGAGAGCCCCAAAATCCGCCAATACTTTCCAAAAACCCTCAGTTCTCATCCGTCTGAACAGCGTCTTGCCGGCAGTAAAAATCACCACCCAAAAAATCGTCCTGGGAATTATAGAGTTGTAGGAAGCAGTGATAAAAACGAAGAAAAAGAGCAAAATTTTGGCCGCACCCTGGACGGAATAGGTAGGAATGCTTTCCAGGATAATATTAATTATGGTTACTGCCGCCAGAGGCAAAAGGACGGACTTGACAATTCTGGGCAAATTTCTTATGCCTTTCCCCACGAGAAACAATACCAGCTCCCAGGAATGTTCAAAAGAAATTGCCCCGCCGGCGGTCCGTGTTTTCCCTTTGGGCGGTTCCACCCTCCGGGCCTCGGGTTGAAACGTTGGGATTCTCGGCAATCCCACTTCCGGATTTGAATGTAACAATTTTCATCCCTCCTTATATCTTTACAGCTTCCGATACTGATTTGGGCTGACCCATTATGCAGTCGCTGATTTTATCCGTAGCCCTCCAGGTTACAGTGAATTTGTCAACCACGGGGTAACGGTAATCGCTTGGATCAAAGCTGCCGCCGTCCAGCTCCACCATCAAAGTGTCCGTCTTTCCGGTGGCTATGTTTTCTACATCATACATTGCTACAATTTTCAACGTTCCGGGAACCCATTGGGGTACCTTTCTAACTCTGAATTTATAATCTGGGTGCTCAACTGAAACGCCTTTAACCAGCCCTATGTATGTGGTGCTGCATTTGATGTTCCAGACCGCATTCTGGAAAGCACCCGACTTTTCTTTGAAACTGGCTCCATAGTTTCTCTTGCCCTTCAGATTACCTGGAAAATACCGGGTTCTAAATACACGCGCAATTTCCTGCTTTCTCTCCTCGGGTATGTTAGTTCTGCAGTATACATCAAAATCGGCATAACGCTCAAATATTTTATGCTGGGTCAGATAGGTAACGCCAAACCAATCAAAAGTCTGGGGTTCTGCATTATGCGTATCATTGAACACTTCATAAAAGGCCATGATGGCATTCTCGGCGGCCGAAGCAGCGTCCTCCATGCCCCGCTCCATGTCTGCCAGTGCCTTGACCACATCAGTGAGATGTTGGATGAAGTAAGAGTGTCTTTCTGAGTTTTCACTGCTTCCGGTATCGCCATGCTGGTGTTCAATGGCATGGCACAGTTCATGGTGCAGGGATTGGATTTGCTTGAATTCTCCAATTTTATGGGGCATAGAGGCATCCTGCAGATATATATAGTTGGGACGAGATACATCCATCTTCCCGTCCTCGTAATGGTTTTCTTTTGATTTTGGGGTATAGGGACAGGTGCTGGCGGAATAGACCCGGTTCTCAATAAAGTCCAGCGCCCCGTGGTAAATGCTCACATCGCCTATTTTGATATAATCATGGACAAAGGTACCCTTGCCATAGTTGATAAACCACTCGATCATGGCCTTGTAATCATTCTGGGGCTTCAGCCTGCCTTTTAGGATTAATTCCTCAAACTCCGCATCCTCCATGGAGACAGTTATAATGATTTCTATTTCCGGAGCCTGGGCCACCGCGCATTTCTCCGGGAAAAGCATATAAAGCGCCGGCTTCTTTTCATGGTCTATCTTCACCGGACTGGGCCCCGTCTCCAGCTTGGCGGCAATCTCCGCTTCCTCCACCGCTCTTACCGCTTCTGCCGCAGGCAGATTTTTGGATTTGGTGTCGGCGGTAAATTCCAGTTTCAGTTTTTCTGCCGCGGCGGTATCGGGTTCCAGCCTCTTCGCGGCATTATTCCAGCGCATCACAGCCAGGGGCAATCGGTATGCCTTTTCTTCCCGCTTTTCTTTTTCACTATCGGCAAAGCATTCCAGGATTATTTCATCCGGAGTGGTGTTGTTCTTCACCTGGTCAAAGGCTGTCCCTATTCCCTCATAGCACAGGTGCAGCTCAAATTTTTCTTTGGCCGTTTCCTTATCATTTTTGGCTGTGATTTCACACGCATAGCGGTGAATAAACCGCTGGAAACTCATTTTTCCGGCCTTTTCCGTCGGCCTGGCTACAATTACATCCTTGCCGAGCTTGTTTTTGCCAAGCTCCAGCTCGAAAAGGCCGACGGCCTTATTGTATTGAAGCGAAACTTCCGGCTTCATGAGAAAATCCACCAGCTCGTATTCCAGCTCAAAGCTCTCCGCAGACGCGGCCAGGATGGGAAATATGCTTGAAGCCAGCTTGATCTTGCTTTCCCCGATAATCTTGAATTCTACATTGTTTTGAAACACTCCGCCCTCGCCGGCAAAGCGGAAACTGACCTTGGCTGTCTGCGGCGACGGATGCATGGCTTTGAGCGAAGTCTGCACGGCAGTCCCGGTAAAAGACGGAATCCCCACCTGCAGCACATTGTCCGGGGAGAAAATCTCTATTTTTTGAGTTAGGTCAGGTCTTTCTATCTCCGCTCCCTGGGCATTGATTTCCACCATGCGGGCCTGGATAAACACCGCATCCGCTCCGGTTCTGATGCTGTCGCCAAAATCCTTATATATGACCATCTTATAGCTGCCGCCGCCTTCATCATCCTCGGGCCCATCACCACTGCTCCCCCCGGACGCTCCCGCAGCTCCGCCGGACCCACCGGCTGCTGCCGCACCGACTGCTGCCGCAGCAGCGCCGGCCACCCCAAGCACAATGGCCGCAGGCAGCGCCTGTTCAGTTTCTCCTGCAGTAGTACTGGCCTGGGTATCTATTTCCAGGATGCCCAGACCGCCTTTTTTGACCTGGACGCCTTCCACTCTGAATAACACTACGCCCAAATTCCCGGCGCCGCTGTTCTTTGGTAAAAACATACCAATATTGAGGACTCCCTCGTCCTGTCCTCCCCATCCCCCAGCGTTGCCTGTTTTGTTGGATGTTTCGTCCCTTATCAGTTTGCCATCCGTATAGCTTTTCAGATGGGTATTATGGTCTAGTTCAAATAGTATCCTTGGATCCTCATTCTGGGCATAACGAAAGGTAATATCGGATACAATTTCTACAGTCACCTTAGTACTCCCCTCAGTCTTTTCACCTTTTACCGCAAAACTGAATTTAGCATCCTTGCCTTTCTCTAGGACAAGGGTCCCAACATTGATAGGCATTTCGATATCATACCATCTCACTTTGAAGGGCCGTAAAGCAATCACTTCCGGCGGGTTGCGGTAAAACAGGCCAAAAAGTTCGTCATCGCCCTTTTTTAGACCGTAAGCTTCATAAATGTCCTGCAGTTCCTCCCCAAGAACAACTGGAGATAAGTTCAACACAAACAATAAGGCCAGAGCGGCAGCCGCCAAAATCTTTTTCATCATCCCGCCTACACCTCCTTTGCTCTGCCGGACACAAGTTTCAGGGCAGCAGCGGCAATAATTAAAACAAGGCCCGCCAAATAGCCGATTCTGCTAATTCCGGTTAGAGAAAGCGGTATGCCCAGGGCAAACCCTGCGGCCCAACCGGCCATAAACCGGGTAATAGCTGAAGTATCAGGCATTCGCCCTTTGCCGGGCTTAATAAAGAGGGAAAAGAGAAACCTCCTTAAAAACCCGGCCTTACTTGCTAAAGCCCTTAAAGCCAGAAAACAAGCTGCAATACCTGCCATACTGTTTTGCAATGAGTTATCGACCGTCAGGAAATTGTAGCAGACGAGAGCTATCCCAGCTCCCCCAAACAACGGCGGGAGAGTTGATTTGTCCTTTACGGCCAAAGAACCGATTAGTCTTTTAAAGCCGCTCCCTATACCATCTAAAGGCTTTTCTCTATTAAAAACGGGAAGCAGTAAGACTGTAAAAAAATAAGCCAGAAAACCTTTGCCTATAAGACCTCCGACCAGACCAGGCACCCCACCCCCGGCGCCTCCCTGAGCAAACGTAAGAAAGTTCAGCCAGTTTAAAGCTGAAGAATTAACTCCCAGGGCCGGTAAAATCAAAAGAACCAGCCAAACGCAAGAAATCACCCCAACCAAAGCCAGTCGTTTTTTTTCTCTGAATACGGTTCTCGTGCCCTTGATAATTCCCCACACGCCGCTCAACAGGCATTTAAACGGCCCTAGCTCCGCTCCTGGAATCAGGCCGCCCATGCCAGACAGGGGCTGGATAAAAGCCATTTCACCTGGCATTGCCGCTGCCGCGCTGTTGCTGCCCACCAACCGGTCGACCACCCATCCTGATTTCTTTGGTGCTGCAGCCGGGGCTTTTGATGTACCTGAATTCATTCCCTCTTGTTCCAAATCCGCCTTGCAGGAAGCGCAAAAGCTTTCTCCTGCTTCCAGTAAGGCGCCGCATTGGATGCAATACTTTTTTTGCATACTTTAACCCCCTTCTCTTCAACAGCAATTATTTGCTTGGGCTTTCTCTCCGTTTTTTATTGACGACAATAATAATGAATATCCCGCAGCTTTTACATAAATTGCATTTCCGATAAAAGTTGAAGTGCCGGATACTTCCCTTCCGTCCGGGAGAGTGAAAACATATCCGATAGAATATGTTTACCTTCCCCTTACCGCTTCATTCCGCTCCCCTCCCTGGCATCTTATGCTTGTGATGAGGGCCGTGTCCCGTTCTCCGATTAAACCAAGCAAAGGCGCGCCGGTATTATACAAAAGTAAGATCACTCCCAGCAGGGAAAGCAGGATGCGGGCAAAAGGACTGCGCTTCATAGGAAAACCTCCTTTTTCCCAGACAAAACAAACAATCTTTCCTGTTTGCCGCTTTATATTTGTCTGGTCTTTTCTCTAACCGCCCGCTCTATCTGCAAATAGCTCTCCTCCGGACAGAACAAAGCAACATTTTCCCCAAATCCGCCCCGCAGCAGGATCGTGCGGTTTTGAAGATTGTATTCTACTTTTTTGATGCGGTTCCACCTGATAAAGACCTCCTTTCTGGACTGGGCCAGTATGCCGGCGCCCGCCGCGGCTGGTTTGCCTGACAGCAAGCCTAAAACAACTGTCAGCAGATTAATAACACGGTTCTTTTTCATCTGTCCGGTCTGGGTACGGCAAAGAACTCCTTGTTTGTCAAGCCTGAACTCAACTTCGTATTTCCCCTGATAGACAATAATAATAAAAAGCCAGGTTAAAAATAACAAAATGCCAATCATAACCAAACCATATAAAGCCCCCTGACTTTTTGAAGACATAATTACGAAGAACATACTCAAGAGGCCAAAGGGAAGCCCTATCGCCAAAGCCAGTTGCTTTAAAATAACAGTATTTTTAAAGATAGGCATACTTGCACGCCATTGGATTAGTAATTGCTTATTCTTTTCTCCATCCATTTCTTTACCTTCTTTTTTTATCGAGGTTAAATATAAGCGCCTATTTTAAAAGGGGGCATTTGCAACGGTAGCATATATCATCATTGATATCGCAAAGAGTAGCGCAAGCGTTGCAAAATATGATGCTGTCATTCGATTTGTCGTATTTTTCATACGAATTCAGCCCACCATGATGTCGAACCCTGTCTCCAATTCTGTAATAGTTATAAACTGTATCGTCATCTTCGGTTCTTATTGTGTGAATTTTACCATTCTCGTCACGGATAAAGACAGCATACAAAATATATTCTTCCCAGACGTAATCTTCATGCCTTCCGCCGTCTTCATCTATATAAGAGGTAACAGGGCGTTTTCGCCTTTTCTTTTCCGCCTTCTTGTCAACCACTTCACCGTCCCACGTTTTGCTTCCTTTTCTGCCGATAATTTGAAATATCGCAATAGCAATAAACATACCGCCTATCCCAAGGCCTATAAATAAGGCTTGCGGATTATCCATCTCCGTACTTATCTCCCCATAGATGAAAAAACCGACAATAGCTGTCGCCGCAATTATTAATGCGAAGATAAAAGACCATTTGTTTGTGTTTTTTATATATTTTTTAAATTCCGGGGCATTGATTTTTTCTGAATAACCAACTCCTATACTTTTAACCGGCAATTAACCCACTCTCCTTTCGATTCAGATTATACACACTTTGCTGCCGAAAGTTTCGGATAAAGCTTTAAATATTTCGCTGACATCTGCCGTCTTTGCCAATACTCCGCTGTAAATTCCCAACTCTGTTTCCATTTCCAATTCATAAACGCCAACATTTTTCTTTATTATGGTAATTGATTTTATTTGACGATCCGCAAACTTTAATTTTTTATTGCCTTCTTCTTGGGAACTTAGTATTATTCCTTTCTTGTCAACAGTCAATAAATATTCCTGCATTTGGAAAATGCCTGTTTTCATCCCCACTCTCCATACCACCTTCATCACCTCTATTAAATTATACCTTTTTGCAGTTGTTTGTTGTATAACACAACACTTTTTGGCATTGCCATTTTTGGCATATTTTCTGCCAAAATCATTGATTGACAATTCATAATAATCTATACTGTTTATGAGGTGATTTAAAAATGCATTTTAATGAAAAACTTGATTTTTTACTGAAATTGACTAATACAACCAATAGCCGGTTAGCTCATATAGCAAGACTTGACAATTCGTTTATCAGCCGTTTAAGGAGCGGAGCCAGGCTCCCTGCAAGAAAAGAAAACTATATTGGTTTGTTTGCTAAATATTTTGCTAGAAACATTACTGAAGATTACCAGTTGGCTGCTATCATCCAAGCCGCCCGAATCAAAAAATCGACACTGCCTGCCACTGAAAGCGGGCTTGCTGAATTTCTTTATGACTGGCTGCATGACAACGAAAAAGAATGGGCTGAAAGAAATAAATCGAAAAACTCTCATTCCAGGTTGTCATTTGCATCAGATAATAACTATTCCGAAAATCAGCCCATTATAAAAAAACTTGACGAAGGCTTAAATATCAATACTAATGTATTCTTTGGCAATCAAGGCAAACGGGATGCTGTCAGAAAATTTCTTCACCTTGTTCTTTCCAAAAAAAATCCCTCTTTCCTGTTTTTACACAGCGAAGAGGATATGATATGGCTTACGGAAAACCGGGAATTTGCCGCAGAATGGATGCAGCTTATGGATCAGGTTATTGCCAAAGGCAATAAAATTAAAATCATTCATACGGTTAGCCGCTCCCTTGATGAAATGCTTTCTGCCATCATCCAATGGCTGCCATTATATATGAGCAGTGCTATTGAATCTTATTTTTATCCGAAACATAGGGACGGCTTATTTAAGCGTACCCTGTTTTTGTCGCCTGATTGCGCTGCTGTCTTTTCGAATTCGTTTGGTGATGGCAGCGAAAATGCCATTACCTACCTGTCCACTGAAAAAGCAATACTCTTGCCTCTCCAAGATGAATTTTGCCGTTATCTTGACCTCTGCCGGCCTCTTATACATGCTTTCACCCCGGATAAACAGAAAATTTTCCTTAAAGCCCTGTCGGAATTTGAAAATCAACATTGCAACAGCATCCTTAAATCTAACGGATTTTCAAGCATCACTATGCCTCCGGATTTGGTATCGAAGATTTTAGCTAAGACTCCCCATTATAACGATAATACTATTACCCTTTATATAAAAAGAAGGATAGAAGTCTTCAAAAGAAACCTTGAAACAAATAAATTTACTGAAATAATATATCTTCCAGAATTAGACAATGTTTTTGCCGGAAAAACCCCCATACCGTTAATGTTTTATACCGGTGAGCTTTTTTACTCTTCCCAAGAATACCTGCTGCACCTTCAAAACATAATAAATCTCATGGAAACTTATAATAACTATAATGTGTTTATTCAAGATAAAAAAACAACGGAACATTTAATGATTTATGTTAAAGAAGAAACAGGAGTAATTGTTGCTAAATATGAATTCCCTCAGGTATTCTTCGGCTTAAATGAAAGCAATATGACATCTGCTTTTTGGAGTTACATGGAAAACATTACTAATACTTTATCAAAAGAAAAACAGGATAAAAAACATGTTTTAAGACAGCTAAAAAATTACGAGAGTGCTTTGATTAACCACCTGTGATGCTTGTTAAGATCATTTTTTCATCAACCTGAAAGCGGAAGATCTAACCTTCTAATTTATGCCACATTTCACCAGCATAGAAGTGTAACATGTTGAAATTCGGAAAGCAGTAGGAAATTAATCAGCAAAAGACCCTGTTTTTATTTTAAATGACCATTTCAGGAGTTGGTGTGAACATAGCGTATCTATGATAAGTCGATTAAACTATACACATACCTAAAGGTTTACTACCACTTTCTTTCGAAATTCACCAAACGAATCCCCAGTGCTTTATTGGGAGCATCCATTTTTATTTATGCAATGTTACGGCAAAGTACTAAAGAAGTCCTTAATAATATCATAGCTCTTTTTCAACCTTGCACTATATTGAGGATAATCCCAACCTTTCCAAAGATAAGGTCCAGCGGTGCTGAGCATATCGACAACATTTAACTTGCCCCAGGGGATGCGGAAGTCTCCCCTTGCCCTTTCATAGGCATCCAACCCGATAAAAATTCTTTTCCTGCTAAAATCCGGCAGCCTGTTTAACTCCACATCTATGTACATGAAGGTGGAATCATGGAACAAGGAAATTTGCCAGATCACTCCACTGCGCTTTTGAATATATTCTTCACCATGATTTTTGAGAGATTCCATCGCATATAATCCATAATTTTGTTGCCCCTGCTCTTATTAGATAAGACCTCCGTGGTAATAGCCATCCGGGCTGAAGTGCACGTTCTCCATGCCAGTTGCCAAGCCAAATTCAACAACCGGAGCCGGATACTTTGCATGATTTTCAATAAACTCCTTAGAATTTCCGCTAAACGCTGCTTGATTTCCAAATCCTTTTCTTCGTCAACCAGAAGATAAGAATTAAAGTTAAGCTGCTATTCTCTGCTCCTTACCCAGTAGATATTGTCGGCAATTTCAACAACTCTTGCGTTACACATTGTCTCACTATACTCCCTTTGGATTAAAATCACTCGTATTGTAAAAGTAAATCCCAGGTTACCCCAGGGTCATAATTCCAGCAGCTATACACATTCATCCTTAAAACGCACACAATTCCTGCCGGCAGCTTTGGCTTCGTACATCATGTTGTCTGCCTTATTCACCAATGAATCAACATTGTCCCCCGGACAGTAGCCGGCAACTCCGAAACTGGCAGTGACCCTGCCCGCACCCGGCATATCCATTTGGCTTAGACTTTCCCGCAGTTCTTCCGCTAAACGGGCCGCATTTTTAACCGTTGTATCCGGCAGGAGTATGACAAATTCCTCCCCGCCCCAGCGGGCAAATATGTCTATCTTGCGGTTCCTGTTCTTAACTAATTCTGCCATGCTTTTAAGAACCTCGTCACCGGCATTATGGCCAAAGCTGTCGTTAATTCTCTTAAAGCGGTCTATATCCAGCATGATCAGGGAAAACTTGTTGCCTGCCCGTTTGGCGCGCTCTATTTCTTCTTCCAGTTTTTGAGTAAAATAGCGGCGGTTGTAAATTTTGGTCAGAGGGTCAGTTATTGTCAAAAAATACACCTGTTCCTCTGCCTTTTTTCGCTCACCAATATCCCTAACAATTCCAATAGTATATAAACTCTTTTTTCGCTTTACGGCTGTAAGGGTAAGTTCCACATCCAGGATTTTCCCTGCTTTATTTTTTGCTTTAAGTTCTACATTCTTTCCAATATAAATGCCTTCCCCGGTTGATTGGAAATGAATAAAACTATTTTTATAAGCCCTATAGCTTTGTTCATCCAATACTACCAGCCTGTGCAAGTCTTTGCCCAGAATTTCTTCCTGCAAATAACCGAAAAGATTTTCCGCTGCCGGGTTCCAAAATGCTACTGTTCCTTTTTCGTCTAACATAATGATGGCTTCTCCTGCTGATTGGGTAACCGCACTCAAAAGAGCTTCTCTTTCCCGCAAGTCTTCTTCTAATTTCCTCCGCTCTGTCAAATCATTAACCAGAGCCATACAGACTTTTTTCCCCCTGTACGAATAAAGCTGCAGGTTTACTTCGACCGGATAAGACGAACCATCCTTGCGGCGGTGTATGGTATTGTAGAATAACCTCTCTTTTTCTCTTTTTAGCAGGGGCTCAATGAGCTTCCTAAAAATTTGCGCCTCTATTTCCGGCTTTATATCAAGGGGGGTCATATTTGCAAGCTCTGCCATGGTATATCCCAGATTTTCTCTGGCGCCGCGATTTACCATGATAAATTCTAAAGTTTCCGGATCGAAAATATAGATTTCATTCATGGAATGTTCCACAATCTGCTGGTACAGACCGGTACGCATACTTTCTCCATGAAGTTTCAGTGCCATATCAATTACAGTAATTAGAATATGTTCACCGGCATTTTTCGCCACAAAACCATACTTTGCAACAGAACGGATTTTCCCAATAATTTTTTCCTCAGTATGAGCGAAAAGAAAAACTACTGGAAGGTCACAGTACTGCTGGATTTCAGCCGCCGTTTCCGCTCCATCCATTCCTTTTCCAAGCTCTATGTCCATCAGGATAAGGTCATAACACAGCCCCTGGCAACTTTTTATCTTCCCCAGGGCTTCTTCGCCGTTTCGGACAATCTCCGTGTTATAACCATTTCTTTTTAACATGTTGGAAACTATAGCTGCGCTTGTTTCGTTGTCGTCTACAATCAGAATTCTTTTTTGGGATTCCATCTTCCAAAAAAACACCTCCAAAAACAGTCAATCCAATACCTGCTCTTTTATCTATTTTTATACATCGTCACATACCGCCCTTGCAAATACTTCTCAAAGTCAGCAACTTGCATAGGCTTTGCCCAAAAGTATCCCTGGCCGTATTCACAATTTATATTCTTTAAGAAGTTTACCTGTTCCTCTGTCTCAACCCCTTCTACAATAACAGTTAGCCCTAATTCTTTAGCCATTGATATTACTGTTCTAATTATTTTCTCATCCCTGCTTTTCCTTATATTGTTTATAAAAATTTTATCGATTTTTATTTTATCTACCTCCAGGTTTAAAAGCATAGCCAAGGAGGAATAACCCGTACCGAAATCGTCCATGGCTATTTTTATCCCCAGTCCTTTTATTTTTCGCAGGTTTTCAGCGATTACCTCCATATTGCCCGTCGAAACGCTCTCAGTAATTTCAAATTCTAAGTTTTTACCTTCTATGCCGTAAGAAGCAATAATATTTTCAACCTCTCGGGTAAAGTTTCTGTTTTCCAGCTGTTTTAACGAAATATTAATGGCAATGGGAATGGGATTAAATTCTTTTTTTCGGAAACTTTGAATAAAACGGCACACCTCTTTCAGAACGTATGTACCGATCTCGTGGATCAAGCCCGTTTCTTCTGCTAAGGGAATAAACTTATCCGGCGGTACAAGACCAAAAACTTCATTTTCCCATCTTACAAGCGCTTCTGCAGTTGACTGCCTGTTTTCAATAATATTAACAATAGGCTGCAAATTAAGGATTAATTCCTCTTTTTCCAGTGCCTTTTTCAAATGGTTTTCGAGTAAAAAACGTTCATGAATTTCTTTTTCCATTTCTGCCTCAAAAAACCTTATATTATACTTCCCATCTCTGGTTTCTTTTGCCTTATACATGGCAATATCAGCATTTTTCAACAAAGTGCCAGCATCTTCTCCATCGGCAGGGTAACAGGCGATACCTATGCTGGCTGACAAATAGAACTCATGATTATCGATGACATAAGCAGTCTTTAAGTTCTGTAGTAATCGATGCCCCATGGTGTACAGTTCATCTTTTGAACAAGTAGAAGAAACGATTATGGCAAATTCGTCACCACCGTACCGGGCAAGCAAACAGTTTTCAGGGGCTGCTTCTTTTAGCCGTCTCGCAGCCTCTTCGATAACTCTGTCACCTGTCTGATGACCCAATGTATCATTTATTTCTTTAAAATTGTCAACGTCGATAAAAAGCAGGGCAAACCTGCTTTTTGTCCTGTATGAAGCTTGGATAAGCCTGTCCAGCTGCTCCATAAAATATTTCTTATTGTATAAGCCTGTTAAAAAATCCCTAATGACAAGATTTTTCATCTTTTCAAATATTTTTACCGTCTTGTTTTTTAGCTTTTCTTCGCGTTCTATATCCTTTACAGTGGCAAAGATTAAGCCTTTTTCTACAAACAATTCTACTTCTGCCAAAAATTTTCTTCCGCACTTCCTCTGATGCACCCAACGAAAACGGTAGTAACCCGATTCTTTGGCCTGATTAATCATTTCCCTGCCTTTGACGACCGAGCTTGTCCCATCAGGCTGACTGGCGGGCGACAAAGAGTATGGCGTCAAGCCCAGCAGTTCCTCTTTTTTCTCATAGCCGAAGACTTTTACTGCTTTCTGGTTGCAAAGGATAATCCTTTCCCCTTCTATAACATAAAAAGGGAGGGGAAAATATTCTATTACCTCACTGGCAGTTATATCCGCAATCTTGTCGTCTTTGCTTTGCACTTATCCATTCCCCCTTCCCATTTTTTAGAGATTTTTAAGCAGCAGAACCGGAGGTTCTACTGCTTTGACATCACACCTTGAACCTGTTTACAGTATTCATTAAGCCTTCAGCAATGGAAGCCAGGTTTTGAGCTGTAGAAGCCACTTCTTCCGAAGAAGCCGTCAATTCTTCCGAGGAAGCCGCAACCTCTTCTGTGGCAGCGGAATTTTCTTCTGTGACGGCACTGACCTGTTCCACCCTGGTCATAACCTGATCCTTGGATTTGACTATTTCATCCATGGCGCTGTAGGTTTTCTTCATGAGCGGGGCAATATTTTCAACGGAAAGGATGATGTCGCCAAAAGATTGCACCGTCTGCTCTACGGACTGGGCCTGGCTTTTGATGAAGCCCTCCACATCTTCCGAGGTTTTGATGACCTCATCGGTATCTTTATTGATGGATGCCACCAGGTTGGTAATTTCGCTGGCTGATTTTCGCGATTCTTCTGCCAGCTTTCTCACTTCTTCTGCAACCACAGCAAAGCCTCTGCCGTGTTCACCAGCCCTCGCCGCTTCAATGGCTGCGTTCAGGGCGAGAAGGTTCGTCTGTTCCGCTATCCCGGTAATGATCTCCGTTATCCCGCTGATTTGCTTGACGGAGCCCGTCAGATTTTTCACCTTGCTTACAACCACCTCAAAGGAGTTCCTGATTTCATTGATGGATTTAATGAGCTTGTCCATTTCCTCCTTGCCTTTGTTTGCCCTTTCGGCTGTGGTATCCGTCTCATCCTTCACATTTTGCAGTTCTTTGTAGACATTCTCGATATTCCTTGTCAACTCCGACAAGGAAGCAACAATCTCTTGAATGTCCTGGACCTGGGAAGTTGCCCCTTGTGCCACCTGCTGCATGGTGCTGACCAGTTCCTGGGTAGCAGAGGTCATCTCTTCAGAAACAGCCGCCAAGCTTTGGGAATGCCCGGTGACATTCTCGGAATTTTCCCTTACTTCCTTTAAGGCTCTTTTCAGATTATCAACAACTATAGCTAAGGAGCTGTTCATCCGGGCAAATTCGTTCTTGCCGTTTTTTTTTCCAGTCTCACAGTAAAATCATATTCAGACAATTTGGCAAGGACATCATTGATCTGCGCCATGGAACCTCTGATGAGCCTGGAGAGGATGAGTACGCAAGCAATAAATACTGCCGTGAGGACCACAAATAACAAGATAAAGATTTTCTTAGCACTTTCGTAACCGCTGTTTGCCTTATTAACTACTCCTTTAGCTGTTTCGGCATTCAAGGCCGCCAATTCATCAATGTTTTTCTGGATATCAGCCGCATATGCGCGCATTTGATTGATTTGCACCTCCGATACAGCATTGCCGGTTTTTAAAGCTTCTAACAGCTGTCCTGCATCTTTTATATAGGATTTATAGCCGCTTTCTATATTTTGCAGCAGCCTTCGCTCCTCCTCATTTAAAGCAAAACCCTTATATTCTTCTATTTTTTTATTCAAACTTTCCTGTTTGTCTGCCACTGCATGGGCAACTTCTTCATTATACTGTCCGGCATAAAGCATTTGCGTCATATTAAGCCGCATGATATATAGCTCTGTTTCTAATTGTTTCAGGGCAAGAGATACAAGCATTCTATCCTTATACAGGCTGTTCATATCGTTGCTTAATACTTTCATGTTATTCAGAGCAGTAAAAGAAATTCCCCCAACAGCAAAAACAGTAAAAATCATCAAAACAAAAATAAAAGTAGTAATTTTGACATTTTTCAGGATATTACTGCTCTTTTCGCCTTTACTATGATTTTCGCTTTTCATTTTACTTTCCTCCCTGTAGTTATATATTGTCTTTAGAGCTTATGATTTTAGGCACTCATTTCTTTCAGCTTATCTTTTTCGTCCTCTGAAAGCACAGCATATAGTTCCAAAACTCTTTTACTTTTCTCCCTCCTCGAGTTTAAACCTTAATCAAATCATCTACGCACACAAAAAGCCCCTGTGCACCAGTTGCAAAGAGGCTCCAATGCAGCCGGCTGCCATAGAATTATGCTGCTCCATAGGCCCTTGGCTTTGCGTCCCTGCCTTTCGACAAGTTTGCCTTTGATATATTTATGTACACCATGTTGTGGCTATGGCCGTATTCAATCTTATGGTAATATTATACTTTTTTTCAACGAGTTTCTTTGTTTTTCTTGATATTTCTCGTTAATTTTACATCATATGACTTTTTTATAATATCTCCCTTGCCTCAACCCCCGCCTTCAATACAAACACCACCTCCACCAGCGACTTTACCCGTATCTACTCCACCAATGCCGCAAATAAATCCTCGTTAAACTCCTTCAGCAAATCCTGGCCCCGAAGCATTTTTCCAATCTCTCGAACCCTTGAAAGGTTTTCCTTTCTCATAATCTTTACCTATGCAAAGTCTTTTTTTTGCAGTTTGGCGGTTGTCTCTTCTCGGTAATGCTATTTTTTAGCAAGCTCCTGCTCCATCTCCAAACCCGACTTGAATTTTATGAGAATCTTGTCCTTTGAAACGACCTTAATGCTTTGTATAAGCTGCCTGACAAGCTGGTTGTCAAATCCAGATAATTTGCAGTCTGCGGTGTTCAGAAACTTCTTCATATCCTCGATTCTTCGCTGGAAGCTGTCTTGCCTGGCTTGCTGCTCGGTATACTGTGTTTTTATCTCCTGAAGCTCTTTCAGCTCGGCAGAGATTTTGGCATAGTGCTCGTCAAAGTCTGTATTATCTGCTCCACATCTTGCATTTTCCTCTACGAAGCCTATCATCTCTTTTTTTAATTCCGCGATCCTTTCCTCAATTTTTGCTATGTCCATCCGTTTCGCCCGGTTGCTCATTACCAGCTGAATATTAGACTGGAGAGTGTCCACAAAATCTTCTTTGTCCTGTATGAGCGAATTGAAAGCATCCATAATGGCCCTATGTAAAACTTCTTCGTCGATGGTCGGGGACTTTTGGCAGTGTTTTTTCCCGTACTCCAGCCTGTTTAAGCACCGCCACACAATCCTTTTCTCGCTGTAGGCAGTCCAGGAAACCCGTCTGTAAGGCTTGCCGCACTCCCCGCATGTCAACAATTCGGTGAGAGCATATATTGAGCTGTATTTCCCGCTGTCGGTTTTGGCTCTTTTTTCTGCTGTCTTTTTAATGTTAGCCCGGCGTGCTTTTTCTTCCTGTATCCGGTGAAACAAGTCTTTGGAAATTATGGCCGGATGGCTGTCCTCCACATAATATTGTGGGACAATTCCATTGTTTTTAACTCTTTTCTTTGTGAGGTAGTCTACGGTGTAGCTTTTTTGCAGCAAGGCATCTCCCATATACTTCTCGTTGGAGAGCATGTTGTTGATGGTAGTAGTAGACCATTGGTTCTTTCCGGTAACGGTTTTAATGCCGTTTTCCTCTAGGTACTTTTTGATTTGGGTAATGCTTAGACCCTCTAAATACAGCCTGAAAATCAGCCTTACTATTTCTGCTTCCTCCGGCACTATCACCAATTCACCGGCCTCATTCTTTGTATAACCTAAAAACTTATTATGATTGACCATAACCTGTCCTTTTTCGAACCGGCGGACCACGCCCCACCTTGTGTTGGTGCTTAAGGATCGGCTTTCTTCCTGGGCGAGGCTTCCGAGGATGGTGATGAGAAATTCTCCGGTACTGTCCAGGGTGTTGACATTTTCTTTTTCGAAGAACACGCCGATGTTTTTTTCTTTCAGTTTCCGTATGTATTGAATGCAGTCAAGGGTGTTTCGTGCAAAACGGCTGATGGATTTTGTCAGCACCAGGTCAATCTTGCCTGCCATGCAGTCTTCAATCAATTTATTGAATCCTGTCCTGTTTTTTGTGCTGGTACCGGATATGCCATAGGCTAAGGGCACAAAATCCCTCGCCACCGAACCGTACGTACACCTCTCGACGTATACGGCTCTCCGTTAATAATTACCATATCATTTTAAAATTCAAATTAACTATGTATTGCCTTATGGCAATCCTCGCATACCACTAATGTTTTTCTATTTTTGATTTTCATTATCTGCTCCCAAAGCTTATTGCCTTCTAGTCCCTTTACACTTGAAACATGGTGAACCTCATAATTAGACTTTCCCCTGCTACCGCAAAGCTCGCAAACTCCTGCTTGCAGTCTTGCTCTAATAGTAGCATTGGTATTTACAGAATAAATGTGTCTAACAATATTATCATCACAGAACCCTTTGCAATCTTGAAGTTTTACAATTCTCTTTTCTCGTGTTTTACCTTTTTCTGTTTTATATTTTATTGCCCAACCTTTGCCGCTTTTATATTTGTCAATTACTTTACTTATTGAAGAATTATGCTTTCCTGCTAAAGTTGCAAGGCAGCTATATTCCATCAAGTATTGAAAATAATTAAGTTTATTATAATTGTTGGCTAGGTGGTAATAATTGAGTATTCCACGAATTTCAGCATTGTATCTTTCCAAGATTTCTTGGTCTGGGAGATATAGCCATCCTTTTCTGTGTATCGGGTGAAACTTTTTAGCTTTGCTCTGTCTAATGATACCTTTATCAAACATAAACTTTTCTATCTTCTCTAAAGGAACTAATAATTCTACAGTGCCATTCAGCTGACGTTTCTTGTGTCCTAATGAATTAGTTGATATTTGTTGATTACGTCTAACTGAAATGTCATATCCTAAGAACCTAACTTTTTCACTACTGTGAGTAATCAAAGTCTTTTCATCACTTAAGGTAAGCTTTAATTCATCATTTAGAAATTCTCTTAATTGTTCTTTAATTTTAATGCAATCTTCTTTATTTCCTCTTACTGCTATTAAAAAGTCATCAGCATATCTTACAAAAGCTATATTTTTATCCGTTTGTGATTTATAGGGTAATTTCAAAAGTTTCTTACTATATTCATTAATTCTTGAAATCAGAACCGGTTTTTCTTCATCAGTAGCATTTTTAAGTTTCTGCTGTAACCAATATCTTTTCCCTCTAATCTCGTCGTATGTTGGATTTACACACCTTGTTGCCGGCTTATCGAAGTTTTGTTTAATCTCCATGATTTTATTATCCAATTCATTCAGATAAATATTGGCAAGTATTGGGGATAAAATCCCTCCTTGAGGTGTTCCAGAATATGTTTGGTTATATCTGAAATCCTCTATATATCCTGCCTTTAGAAAACTACGAATAATGTTTATAAACTTACTGTCTTTAATTTTTCTTTGTAATATTTCAATAAGCTTATCATGGTCAATATTATCAAAACAGCCTTTTATATCTCCTTCTATAAACCATCTTGCACCTTTGAAATATGGAAGTGTCTGCTTTAATGCAGTGTGACAACTTCTATTAGGTCTAAATCCATGTGAAAAATCACTAAAAATCGGTTCATAAATAGCTTCTAAAAATCTACGCATAACTTCTTGTAATAGCTTATCTCTAAATGACGGTATTCCTAAAGGTCGCATTTTCCCATTGGATTTCTTGATATATTCTCTGCGTACCGGCTTGGGTTTATAAGTATTATTGCTTAATTCTTCTATTGAACTTTCTACATATTTCTTTCCAAATCCATCAGCAGTATCATTATCAATACCTTCAGTTGATGCTCCTTTATTGGAATATAATTTTTGGTATGCACTGTAATAAATATCTTCCCTTAAAAGATAACGGTATAAGCGAGTATATACTCCATCTTTGTGCTCATTTGAATTTTTATTGATACGCTCCAAAATTTCAGCTGTTGGTTTCATTCAGGATTCTCCTGCCTTTCAACTTTCTAATTTTGAAATTTATTAACTGTTTCCCTTCGCCATGTAATGAGCCTTACTCATCTCGGACTACTATGGAAACTCTGTTACCATACAAGTGAAACTTGCTTAGGTAATCCCCAGTTTAGCTTTGTTTCTTGGAAATGTGGATTGTCGGATATGCTTTCAGTCTGTTATAACACGTTCTCGTGCCTGCTCTGTAATTTATTGATAACTCTATATGCGACGAAGGTACATATAGATGTTACAGCTAAGGTATCAGGACATTTCCTTAGACCCTACGCAATGGCAGCTTAGACCTCACATTCGATAAATACAATCTTATCCTCATATCCACTTGTCATTGCAACATAAGTCGTGGCTTTTGTCCTAAGCCAACTTGTCGCTTTCCTATCATGCTATGTTCCTGTATCGGGTTTCCCCTTGCAGTAAGATAGGTTGACTACTGCGTTATCTTGCAGTGTAGTTCCATAAATTCTACTTTAAACAAAGCCCTAGTCTGGGCGCACCTCATCGGCATAGATGCCTGCAAACTTCCAGCCTGGGTTTTTCATAATTTCCATCGTGTAATAATCCACCTGTGCCTGGTAGCTGGACTGCTGTTCCTCCAGCTCCGTACTGACCCGGCAGTAGGCAGCCACTCTCAGCTTTTTTATCTTTGCTTTTTCCTTGAAATCATAAATCGGATTTGCCGGAATTACCGATACTGTTCTTTGTCCCATCGCCATGGGTTTTTCCTCCTTTTCCCCGTAGTTTATATGGTGTGCCCAGCACCACTCCATTGATTAGTTCAAACCGGAGCTGCCCGGTGCTTTCTACCGTAATGCTTTTGATGGTTGCTTTGAATAAAGCCTCATCAAATGCTTTAATGGGCTTGAAGCTCTCAAGCACCGCTTTCAATTTCCTGGTTTTATATTCAAAGTCATCCACCTGGGAGATTCGATATTGTTCTACAGCCCTTTTGAATAGCAGCTGTGCCATCTCCGACGGTTTCAGGCCGTTTTGACCGAGTCCGCTGGATATTTGCATTTTTATCTTTCTTAATTCAACACTCTCAGTCACAGCATTAACTGCTGGACGCTTTTCTATCATTTCAGGACTCTCCATTACCCGGTTGATAATTTGTATAAAGCCTGCTTTAAGCTGCTTATCATCAACCACACCGCTTTTGCAGCATACTCTGTTGTCAACGATATACCGTTTGCATTTCCAGTTGCATTTCTTGTTCCTGTCATGATGTTCGGTGTACCTTTTGAAAATACTCCCGCATTCCCCGCATATCAACCTGCCGCTGAAGGGATAAGCACTGGAGATGCCGTTGGCAAAGTAATTGACATTTCTGCCAAGCCGGGCGTTCTTTTCTTCCCTGAGCCTATTAGCAGCATTGAATACTTCCTCCGGGATAATGGCAGGATAGAAGTCGCTTCCGGTGTATTTACAGTTGCTCAAGATTTTTCCGATGGAACCGTGATTCCAGGAGGGTTTTCCGTTGGCATTGAGAACCTTCATTTCCGTTAGGGCCTTTGCCATCTGGTTTAAAGATATTCCCGATATAAAATCATTGAACATTTTCCTGATCAGGTCTGCTTTTTCCGGTTCGATGGCTACGGCTCCGTCTATGATTTTATAGCCGAAGGGCGTATGTCTTTGCGCCATTTAGCCCACTTCCTCTCCGATGATTTCCGGAAGCTCCAGTCCGTTGATCAGGCGGAAGGCGATTTCAAGTTTGGATCTTACGATGATCTTTTCTACCATCAGCGAAAATATGCTTTCATCAAAGCTCTCCATAAAGTCATCCTGCTTTTTGAGGAAAGCAATCAGTTCCTCCGTCCTGGCGGCCTCGTCATTAAATCCGCTGTGTTCAAACAGCTTGCTTCGCTGCTTTTTGGCTTCGCAGAGCTGCTTGGTGATCAGGTTGCTTTGCTCAATAAAAAGAACAGAGTCAAGATATCCTTTCGACCTCAGTCTACTTAATACATGACTCTGTTCCGTAAGTTCCGTTATTTTTTTGTTGATTTTCCTGACCTGGGATTCATACTCCCTGCCGCAGTGAAGCTTTTTCAAATCCTCGGCCAGTGGGGTTAATATTTTGTCATAATTGCTTTTTAGCTTGTTATATAGATTGATGAACGCAGCTTTGATGTGATTGTCCTTGACAGCTGTCATGCTGCATTCCATCCGGTTTCTGATATGCCTCGTGCAGCACCACTGCACTGTTTCATAAGGTTTGCCTTTGAATATGATTTGCCTTTTAAAATTACTCCCGCATTCACCGCATTGGATTTTGCTGCTGAAGGGGTACCGTTGGTTGTATTTCCGGGTGTCGGTATCCACCATGGCTTTTTCAATTTTTCGCTGCTCCATGATTTCCCTGACCCGTTTAGCTTGCTCTTTTGGAATAATGGGTTCATGGTCGTTGGCGATGCAGTAGCATTGTTTCTGTCCCCGGTTCCGCTTCCGCTGAAAGGGCAATGTGTCGGTGGTAAAGGTCTTCTGAAGGAGCATGTCGCCGTAGTATTTTTCATTGGTCAGGATTTCCTTCACCACATTTTCTCCCCAGGCTTCCGCCCCTTTTCTTGTTGGAACTCCTTCTTCCGTGAGCTCTTTTGCGATGACGTACGTTCCTTTCCCGTTCAGGTAGTCAGTATAAATCCTTTTTACAATAGCGGCTTCTTCTTCATTGATGACGATTCCTCCGTCCTTACCCTTCATATAGCCGTAGGGAAGGTAGGAAGGCTTCCATTCGCCTTTCATGAACCTTTTTTGTATCGCCCACCGGTTGTTTTTGGATGTAGAAATGGATTCCTCCTGGGCAATGGAGCTTAAAACCGTCATCAGCAGCTCGCTTTCAGCGGACATGATGTTGATGTTTTCTTTCTCAAAAAAAACGGCAATCCCTAGCGCTTTCAGCTTTCTCACCGTCTCAATGCAGTCGGCGGTGTTTCTTGCAAATCTGGATATGGACTTGGTGATGACCATGTCCACCTTTTTGGCTTCACAGTCGGCAATCAGCCTTAGAAACTCGTCACGCTTGTCTTTGCCGGTGCCGCTGATGCCTTCGTCTGCATAAATTCCCGCAAAAGTCCAGGCATCGTTGCTTTCTATCAGCCGGGTGTAGTACTCCACCTGTGCTGAAAAGGATTGCAGCTGCCCGGTGTGGTCCGAGCTGACCCGGCAGTATGCGCACACCCGCAGTTTCGGAGCTTCAGCTTCTGCTTCCATACGATGGATGGGCTTGATGACTCTTACTTTTGGCATACGCTTCCTCCTTTCACTTTTCAGTACATGATGCTTTATCAGCAACACACAGTACCACACAAATCCAGCCATATCAAGTGTTTTTACACCTATACCTCCGCCAGGGATGGAGTGAATGAATTCCGATTTAATCTGTCAATTTCTTTCAATTCAGAAAGAGTAATAAGGCCTTTTTCAAGCATGCTATTCAGCAGCGAAAGCGCCATTTTGTACTTGATTTCATTGGTTATTTGAGTTTGCGACATGGTTTTATCCCCCTTTACATTTTGCTTTAATACCACAAGGATGCAGCGGATTTGAGTTCCGCTGCATAGTTTCTGATATCAAAGCGGTTAAGCTTGTTATCATTCTTCATCCTGTGCTCTATTTGCCGCTGCTTCCCAAGCACCGGGGCAACAGCTCAAACTGCCTGTGGTCAGCAGGCATCACAGGAATTCCACCTCCCCGAGAACCTCCGGGCCGCACTCTGGGACCTAACCTCGACTATGCGGGAGTATCATTATAGGCCGTTCAGGTCAACGCGATACAGTCCACCACAGACTGTTTTATGGCCAGGCATTTCTCGCTCGTCGCCTTTGATGCTATCGTTTTTACGGATAGGCTTGACCGATCCGCAGGCAGTCTACGCGTGCTTGCCAATGTCGCTTTCCGTTTCCGGCTGAACGGCTAACGTATTTGAGCCGCTGGATATGGGACCGGTTATGAGACTCGCAAGCGAGCCTTTGCCGGTAATTTTTCAAAGAGCAATAAGGGATAAAAAATACCCCTTCACTTTTTAAGCCGAAAAAATGAAGGGGTGGACGAAACAAATTTTTATTTTTCAATGATTTTTTTTTTTTAAGTTTGCTGATAATGCTGTTTTTGCGAGACTGCAAAGTTGTTCTTGGGAGCTTCATTGAATCTGCAAGCTCTCTTTCGCTTTTGCCATTAAAGAACAGTTCGTTAATTATTAACCGCTCGCAATCTGTCAATTCTTCAAGCGCCAGCATCAATTTCTCAAGCATGATTTTTTCAATAATAACGTCTTCAACAAGAAGTTGCGGATCACACATTTTCTGCTCGATAGGATAGTCCAGCTCGACTAGCTGGTCATAAGAAAGATTGTTCTTTATGCTGATTTCCTCTATGTACCTTTCACGTCTTCTCATCTTGTAATAGGCAGTATATATTTCTTTGCTTACAGTAACAATTTCATTTTTCACTCTTATTTTGTATTCTTTCATCTTTCCTTCCCTCCGTTTTGCTTTGTTTGCGGGCCTTAGCAAAACAGAGGAAATCAAGGATACCGGATGTAGTACCAAAACAAACGCTTCACGGATGTCCCCTTTCCGGCAGCAAAAAAGGGCCGCACGGTTTTCCGTACGACCCTTTTTTTGCTGCCTATGTGCAATTTAGGACGGGTTTCGGGGCATAAAAAAACCCTCGACTCAGGGCTGTATAAGCCTGAATCAAGGGTTTTAAAGTATGCAGTTACCCATCATAATTATCGTAACACCCTGGCAGTTCGTATTCAGTACTTGTTATGTAGGTATTTTGTCCTTTATCAGTTGGTATTTAGTTCACATTCCGTTTGCCATATATCCCTTAGAGCAGGTATCACATATCCCCATATGGCAAGGCCCATTAAATTTATAGCTTCCTTTTTTCTTTTATAAAAGGTTGTCCTCTCACAATTGAGAGATTCAATAATTTCCTTTTCCGAATACCTGTATTTTACAATGTACTGCTTGTAAAGGATATTGAAATACAAATCCCCATAATCAGGATAATTCTTTATTTTTAACAATGCCTTGTCCACAATTTCAATAAGCCACTTGCTTTTCAATAATGAGCACAGCTTTTCTTCAAGGTCTTTCTTATTAATATTGGGGTCATAATCATCCAGGTAATCCAAGGCTTCAGCCAGACGATTGCCTCCCATGGCATAATACTCTGCTTCAATCTCGCATACCCTGTCTTCAATACACCAAACCACATCCCGGTATATTTTCAGCAACAATTTTGTTTTATGATATACCCTCTCTTCATCAATGCGCATGGAAGCTAATCCTCGTTTCAACACAACTAACGCCATTTTTTCAGTACTCATCTGTTTTCACCTCTTTTTCAAAATCATTGACATATTTTTTGTTCTCTTGTATTATAATATGTGAACAATATTTTTGTCAATAAATTTGTTCCCTAAATGCATAATTTGTGAACAATATAACCAAAATATTACCGGAGGTGTTTTATCAAATGCAGTTTGGCGATAAAATTAGATTATTACGTAAAAGGGCAGGCATTTCCCAGAAGGATTTTGCAGAGCAGCTCGGGATTACAAGGCGGGCTTTGGTCTATTATGAAAACGGTGAGCGTTTTCCGCGGGAGGCAGGACTAATTGATAAAATCGCCGGTTTCTTTAACGTATCTTCAGATTTCCTCACAGACGATAGCGAAAGCATTGCAATGACTAAGGAAGAAATATTTTTAGAGGAAGCAAAAGCAGAAGATAAGTTGAGGGGAAAAAGCGAAGCAAAAAAATTCATTGAAACTACAAAATGTTTATTTGCCGGTGGAGAATTATCAGAAGAAGATAAAGATGCGCTTTTTGAGGTATTAACCGAAATATACTTTGACTCGAAGAAAAAAGCCAAAAAGTATGGTGTTCGTAAAAATAAAGGCAGCAAAAATCCGCCAACTGATTAGCTGCGGGGTGAAAAGTATGGAATTTATTTTAAGAGAAGCCGAGAGGTTGATCCAAAAGCATAAAACCCGAAACCCTTTTGAGATTGCCGATTGTCTTAATATTAATGTTCTCTACAGACCGCTCGGCAAGCTTAAAGGGATTTACATATACACAAGGCGGAGCCGATATATCTGCATTAACAATGAATTGGACAGTCCTGCCAGACGATTGGTATGCGCTCATGAAATTGGCCATGACCGCTTCCACAGGCATTTGGCCAAAATGAATCCCCAGGCCCAGGAGCTTATCAGCTATGATATGTCATCAAAGCCGGAAAGGGAAGCAAATGTTTTCGCTGCTGAAATTCTCTTGCCTGATGATGAGGTTATAAAACTGATAAATGACGCAGATATGAATTTTTTCAGGGCCGCAAGGGAACTTTATGTACCACCGGAATTAATGGATTTCAAATTTCAGATATTGAAAAACAGAGGCTACAGGCTTGAAGCTCCATTAAATGCGACAGGAGATTTCCTGAAAAAGTAGCACCCCGAACATCATATATTTTAAGATGCGCGGGGTGTTTTTGCTTGTTTGGTAAGGTGCTCCAATTTTACTGACCAAAATAGTCTCTATTACATACGTTTAATCTTAAGCCATCTACTTTTTGGTTCGAGCATTTCAATATTCCTATCCAGAAGAGAATTTATACATCCTACTTCTCTCTTCAAGGAACCCTTTCAAGTTGCTTACGTATTATATCCTTTATGTTTTCCTTAAAAGCATAAACACCGACATCCTAAAAATGCCCATTTTATGCGGCTTTCATCATGTTATTCCCAGTAAATAGTGTTTGTTTGGTGTTTAATTTTATGAAACGCTATAAGCACAAACACCATAATAAGAAACATAAACGCCGGTGATTGAGCAAGTCTGACTCATATTATCACCGGCTTTCGGCTTACAGCAAAAATACTGACTTTATATACCATGTATTCAAATGCAGGCAGATACGGGCTTATACCAAACCAAAATATTTTTCAAAAAAATTGAGAAGCTTTTCAATTATGTTCTGTTTTCTTGCGGCTCTGTTTCCACCGCCAAAGCGCGAGACAGGCGGCATAATTTTATCAATAGCTGTACCTGTCGTTTTCAGTATCCCGTCTCGAAAAGCGTTATCAATAAAGCGCCGGGTTTCTTCAGGCTTTAATTTTTCTTCTTCTATAATGGCTGAAATATCCGCTTCCTTGCGCTCATTTAGAAATTTGCGCCAATCCTCATCTACCTTCGTCGAGACATTAACCTGTTCTATAAAATGCTCTATAAGTTCTTTCTTACTGCGAAGCTGAATGCTTGAATTGATGGCTTTATCGATGGTCGTAAGAATGCTCTTATCCTTGCAGTTGGAGTTGCGGTATTTTTCTACCAGCATGAGGATGTAGTCAATGTTCACCTCAATTTGCCGGATAAGCTCAATCTCAAACACAATATCATCATTAATGGTTTCTTTGTCACCATCGGCTCCTTTTCTGAAATCCTGATAAAGATCGATATATGTGCTCTGATAATCCTGAAAATCCCTTTCGGACAATATTTCATTACCTTCGAAGTCATCGAAGGAAGTAAGTATATTTCTGACCCTTAATATAGCGCCAAACAGTCGGATAAAATCCTTCTGTGCTTTTTCGCCTAAAATAGCTTTCCCAAGCGGATATTCCGCTGTCAGTCTGGCGATTAATTCTTTGTAACCCGGTTTGTGCTCGCCGTTTTCATCATAGCCGTTATAGTATTCTTCATATGTTTTGAGCAGTACAATACCGCCCGCATCCTTGTTGCCGAAAAGGGCAATAGCCTTGTCCGTTTCTTCTTTCAAATCGCGGAAGCAAACGATATTACCGAAGGTTTTCACACTATTCAGAATGCGGTTTGTCCGCGAAAATGCTTGAATCAGCCCATGCTGCCTTAAGTTTTTATCAACCCAGAGTGTGTTGAGTGTAGTGGCGTCAAAGCCCGTCAGGAACATATTGACCACTATAAGTAAATCAATCTCCCGGTTTTTCATGCGCAGGGAAATGTCTTTATAGTAGTTTTGGAATTTTTCTGCAGACGTGTCAAAATTAGTATTAAACGTTGCATTGTAATCCTTGATTGCTGCCTCCAGAAAATCTCGCGAGCTCTGGTCAAGGTTATCCATATTGAAGTCCTCGTCCGGCAGCAGCCCGTCCGGCTCATCTTCATTTGCGCTGAAGCTAAAAATAGTTGCAATGATAAGGTTTTTATTCTTTTGTGCAATTTGCTTTTTAAACTCAGCATAATATCTTATTGCTATAGGGATCGAAGCAGCGGCAAATATGGAATTGAATCCAGCCACGCGCCTTGTTTCACGCTTTTCAATCAGCGTCCTAGGATTTTGCCTGTCGGCTTCTTCCCATTTTGCGGTAAATGTGTAAAAATTGCTGCGCTTTGTTTTTTGGTCAAAATGTTCTAAAACATAGGCAACTATCTCACTGATTCGTAGCGGGTCTGCAAGGGCTTTTTCGGTGTCTATGGCATAAACCTTTTTGTCATCTATGTAGTCAGGCTTCTTGATGGTATTGATAAAGTCAATCCTGAAAGGCAATACATTTCCATCATTGATGGCATCCACTATAGTATATGTATGCAGCCTTTCGCCAAAAGCCTGCTCTGTTGTCCGCAGCAATGGATTTCCGCCCGATGGGGCATTTACGGCAAATATCGGCGTTCCCGTAAAGCCAAAGATGTGGTAGTTCTTAAAGTTTTTTGTAATGGCTTGATGCATATCGCCAAACTGGGAACGGTGGCACTCGTCAAAAATGAGCACAACGTGTTTTTTATAGATATCGTGCTGCTTGTTTTGGCGGATAAATCTATCCAGCTTTTGAATCGTGGTGACAATGATTCTATATTCGTGAGGATTGCCTTTTTCGTCCCTGTCTTCCAATTGTCTTTGAAGAACCCTCGTCGATGTGTTTCCGTTGGCCGCACCCTTTTCAAAGCGATCATATTCTTTCATCGTCTGGTAGTCCAAATCTTTACGGTCGACGACAAACAGCACCTTGTCTATGTAAGGCAGGGCGGAAGCCAGCTGCGCCGTCTTGAAGCTGGTCAGGGTCTTGCCGGAGCCTGTTGTATGCCAGATGTATCCGCCTGCTGCCGTTGTACCCATCTTTTTATAGTTTGTTGATATGGCGATACGGGACAATATGCGTTCCGTCGCCGCAATCTGGTAAGGACGCATGACAAGCAAAAGTTCCTCGGACGTAAATACACAATATTTGGTTAATATATTGAGCAAAGTGTGCTTAGCAAAAAAAGTCTTGGTAAAGTCTACAAGGTCAGGTATGATTTTGTTGTTCGCATCAGCCCAGAAACTTGTAAACTCAAAGCTGTTGCTCGTTTTCTTGCTCCTTCGGCGCTCGCTTGCACTCTGCTCTTTGATATGCGCGTTGCGTGTGGTGTTGCTGTAATATTTCGTGTGTGTACCGTTGGAGATTACAAAAATCTGCACATATTCAAATAAGCCCGACGACGCCCAAAAGCTGTCGCGCTGGTAGCGTTTTATCTGGTTAAAGGCTTCACGGATGGCAACACCGCGCCGCTTCAGTTCCACATGGACGAGAGGCAGACCGTTTACGAGGATTGTCACATCATAACGGGTTTCATGCTTACCGCCCGGTTCCTCATACTGGTTGATAACCTGCAATCGGTTGTTATGGATATTCTTTTTATCTAAAAGATAAATGTTCTTAGTTGTACCGTCGTCCCGTTTGAGTATTTGCACATGGTCATCCTGGATTTTGCGCGTCTTTTCTACAATCCCCTCGTTGGTGTTGGCGATACATTCTGTAAAAAACCTGTTCCATTCGCCATCCGTAAAAGTAAAATCATTGAGCAACTCAAGCTGCCTGCGTAAGTTTGCGACCAGTGCGGCTTCGTTGTGAACTGCAAGATACTCATACCCCTGCGTGGTTAAGAGGTGAATAAACTCGCGCTCTAAGTCAGCTTCGCTCTGATACTTATCGGAGCGTACTTTATATTCGGCCTTATATTCGGCGACAACCGTCGCTTCTTCGGTACTTGCGACAATATTATATGTGCTCATGCCGTTGCCTCCCTGAAGGCTAATAGTTTGTCCCTGTAATACTCATACTGCTTGTTCCGTGCTTCAATTTCGGCGGGCAGACCGCTGGTGAGGTCGTTACACAGAGCATCAAAGCGGTCAAGGATGGCAACAATGCGTTCTTGTTCTTCAAGGGGAGGAACGGGGATAGGGTATTCTTTCACTGTTTTTGCATTGATGTTTGACTGTGACCCCTGCCCCAAGGCCTTTAGTTTAAGATACTGACTTGACAACCAATGAAACACATAGCGATAAAGGGCTTTTGTTTCATCTACTTGCAAATTGCAACAAGCTTGATTTGTAGTAAGCGGTATTTTGTTAATCGCCACTTTCGCGGCAGTTGCTCCGTATAAAGCAACTATGACACAATTCTCAGGTATCCATTTAGCAGAAGAGTTTTTAACTCCTGCTTCAGTGATTTTTACACCTGTATCGTAAATGTAATTAAAATCTACCTCTTGGGTTCTTAGCCATGGAACGTTTCCGCCATAATACTCTTTATTTGATGTGGGTGGGGTTCCTCCTGAAGATACTTTTTTACATATTTCTCCCAACGTCATCCACTTAACTTCAGGCTTATCATCAAACGTCAACAGCAAATCCCTATAATACTCATACTGTTTTTTCCTCGCTGTAAGCTCCGCTGTAAGCTCCGCTGTAAGCTCCGTGAAATTGTCCAGAATACGGACGATTTCCTGCTGGACAGGCAGCGGGGGGAGGGGGATAGTAATTTTATTCAAAACCGCTTGTGTTAAACTTGGTACTCCTCCAGCAGTATTAAGTTTTTCCAGGTGTTGAGTTTGTAGATAATAGAAAACAAACTTTGGTTCAATAATTTCAAAATTGATTTCAGTATAAAAAATTGTATCTACTGTCCAAAATGGAACATCAACATAATACAATTTATCAAGAGATCCTTTTCGAGGAATAAGCACAGATGGTTTGTTATATATTGATTTATTAATATGAGTGATAATACCACCGGTACCGTAAACAGGAATATTTCCTTCTGCAAAACCTTTGTAATCTTTTCCGTTTCTTATTGTTAAGACCTGATATAATTGTTTATATTCCACCCCATCCGGACACAACTCAGCAATCAGCTCATCCAATTTGCTCATTCTCTCACCCCGATTTCCGCGATGATCTTATCAATTTCTTCTCTCAATTTCTGCTGTCGCTCTACTATTTGCTCTATCTCGGCATTTAAGGCGGCAATATCAATCTTCTCCCGCGTGTCATCCTGCTCCACATAGGTGGAAACTGAAAGGTTATAATCCTGCTCTGCGATTTTGCTGTTTGGCACAAGCCTTGAAAAATGGGGTATATCTTTTTTTCTTTCTATATAAGCTTTCAGGATATGATCAATGTTCTCCTGGGTCAGCTTATTGTTGTTCGTGACCTTCACGAATTCTTTGGACGCGTCGATGAACAGTGTGCTGTTATCATTCTTAGACTTTTTCAGAATCATAATACAGGTGGCAATGCTCGTGCCGTAAAACAGGTTGTCCGGCAGCTGGATGATGCAGTCGATGTAGTTATTGTCAATCAGGTACTGCCGGATTTTCTGCTCCGCACCGCCGCGGTACATCACACCTGGGAAACATACGATTGCAGCTGTACCATTGGTTGCCAGCCATGAAAGGCTGTGCATAATAAATGCAAGGTCTGCTTTTGATTTAGGTGCAAGCACCCCAGCCGGCGAAAAACGCGGGTCGTTTATCAGAATAGGATCGCTATCGCCTTTCCATTTGATGGAATAGGGGGGATTAGAAACAATGACCTCGAAGGGTTCTTCATCCCAGTGCTGCGGGTCGGTCAGTGTGTCGCCTAGAGCAATGTCAAACTTGTCATAATCAATATCGTGCAGGAACATATTAATTCGGCACAGGTTGTAGGTGGTGATGTTGATTTCCTGCCCGAAAAAGCCCAGGCGAACGTTTTCTTTTCCAAGAATTTTAGCAGACTTCAGCAGCAGGGAACCTGAGCCGCAGGCAGGGTCATAGACCTTATTAACCTCGGTTTTCCCCACTAACGCAAGGCGGGTGAGCAATTCAGATACCTCCTGCGGTGTGAAATACTCACCGCCGCTCTTCCCGGCATTGGAGGCATACATGCCCATCAAAAATTCATAGGCATCGCCGAAGGCGTCGATTGTATTGTCTTTGTAATCACCAAGCTTCATTTCAGCAACGGCGTTCATTATCTTGACCAGCTTTTCATTGCGCTTTGCCACTGTACTGCCGAGCTTGTTGCTATTGACGTCTATATCGTCAAACAGACCCTTTAAATTATCCTCGCTGTCCGTCCCTTGAGCCGATGCTTCAATATTGCTGAAGACGCATTCCAATGTTTCGTTTAAATTTTCATCATCCTTGGCACGTGCGCGGACATTCTCAAAAAGTTCACTTGGCAGAATAAAGAAGCCTTTTGTCTTTACCAAATCCTCCCGGGCCAGTTCTGCTTCGCTGTCGGAGAGTTTCGCATAGTCAAAGTCAGTATTTCCCGCTTCGTGCTCCCCGGCGTTAATATAGGCTGTTATATTCTCTGATATGTAGCGATAAAAAAGCATTCCGAGCACGTATTGCTTGAAGTCCCATCCGTCCACACTGCCTCTTAATTCATTGGCAATATTCCATATCGTGCGATGCAGTTCCGCGCGCTCCTGTTCTTTTTTATTATCCATTTTTGATCCCCTCGCTTGTAAAATATTCTAAACGCGATTACTATTTCGTGCGTTCAAGTTCAGAAATAATCTCATCAGATACGCTGTTTTTGACGCAATAATCCAGCAGCCTCATTCTTGCCAGCCTGCTTGGAGTGGCATGACGGTTCTCCCAGCGATTTAGCGTGGAAAAGCTGACATTTAAATTGCGTGCAAGCTGCTCTTGTGTAAGGTTTAGTTCTTTTCGAATATTTTTCAAGATTTTATCGAGCGTCATTAGATCACCAGCCTTCTAATATGTAGATAATTATAGCATACGCTATATCGAATTACAATTAAAAAACTGAAAAAGATAGTGCAATGGCTCTTTTTACGGTACTCCGTGACAGCTTTAGTCATATCTTCCACCTTTCATGCTATTTATCCACAAAACTATTTTGTTTCTTTGTCTGATGTTGAATATTTCTTAGAGTGGGCAGTTCACTGCATAGCTCACGGTGAACCGTACCACAGTTCACCAAATGAACAGGCTGCCCCCTTGGTGTAAAAGTAAAGTTTTTCAGAGTTACCCCATCCCGGGTATTTGACAGTTGAATAAAGAAAAAATCTTTAAAAGCCTTGATTTAGGCTTATTTTTTTGTCAAACTTTACGTTTTTGTATTGCGGAATATGTAGCAATATGTTATAATATAAAGGTCTGGAGGTGTTAGTTTGAAACTTACTATATCCAAATCCAAAAATTCTACTTCGCTGTATGTAGCTAAGTCAATATATGTTAACGGAACAAGAACTTCTAAGATTGTAGAAAAATTAGGGACAGTTGCTGAATTAGAAAAGAAATTGAATGGTCAAGACCCTATCGAATGGGCAAAAAAATACATTGAAGAACTCAATAAGAAAGAAAAAGAAGAGAAGCGAGAAGTACTCGTTAAATATTCTCCTTCAAAGCTTATAAACAAAGGCGAGCAGCGTTCTTTTAACGGAGGTTATCTTTTCTTGCAAAAAATATACCACGAGCTTGGACTACACAAGATTTGCAGGGAAATCTCAGATAAATATAAATTTGATTTCGACTTGAATTCAATACTTTCCAGATTAATATACGGAAGAGTTATTTTCCCATCCTCTAAACTTGCAACTTATGAGCTTTCTAAAAAGTTTATAGAACAGCCGAACTTTGATTTGCATCAAATATACAGGGCTCTTGAAATCCTTGCTAAAGAAACTGATTTTATTCAATCCTCATTATACGAAAACAGCCTGAAGGTTTCCAAAAGGAATACCGGTATTCTTTACTATGATTGCACCAATTACTTTTTTGAAATTGAACAGGAGGATGGCAACAAGCAATATGGTCCTTCTAAAGATCACAAACCCAATCCGATCATTCAAATGGGACTGTTTATGGACGGAGATGGAATCCCTCTGGCTTTCAGCATTAACAAAGGGAATATGAATGAACAACTGACTTTAAAGCCATTAGAAAAGAAAATTATTTCTGACTTTGAACTTTCTAAGTTTATTGTTTGCACAGATGCAGGCCTTGCTTCTGAAGATAATCGAAAGTTTAACAGCAAGGATGAGCGCGCTTTTATTACCACACAATCTATTAAAAAATTAAAGGAACATTTAAAAAAATGGGCTCTTGCTCCAGATGGCTGGAAACTCCCGGGCAGCGATAAAACCTATGATATTTCCAAACTTGATGAAATGATAGATAAAGCTGCTCCTGAAGATAAATCAAAAATACGGGCAAAAGTATTTTACAAGGAGCGCTGGATTAAAGAAAAAGGCTTTGAACAAAGGCTTATTGTAACCTACTCAATCAAATACAGGGATTATCAGCGTAAAATCCGCAACTCTCAAATAGAAAGAGCTCAAAAGGCAATAGAAAACAACCCGACAAAAATCAAGAAATGCAATGCTAACGATTACAAAAGGTTTATTACCAAAACAAGCTGTACTGCTGATGGAGAAGTTGCAGAAAACGAGATATACAGCATTGATTCTGCTCTAATCCAGAAGGAAGAAGCCTTTGATGGTTTTTATGGTGTTTGCACAAACCTTGAGGATGATGTATCTGAAATAATCAAGGTTAATCACAGGAGATGGGAGATTGAAGAATGCTTTAGAATTATGAAAAGCGAATTCAAAGCAAGACCTGTTTATTTAAGCAACGATGACAGGATAGAAGCACATTTTATCACTTGCTTTATATCGCTAATTATATATAGGTTGCTTGAAAAGAGACTCCATGAGAAATTCACCTGCCATGAGATTATTGGTGAATTAAGAGACATGAATTTCAAGGAGATTAAGGGTGAAGGCTATGAACCCATATATACAAGAACTGATTTTACCGATGCTTTACATGAAGCTTTTGGCTTTCGCACGGACTATCAGATTGTTACAACAAGCATGATGAAAAAAATTTTTAAAGAAACGAAAAAATAAAAAACATTACTCACTTTTTACATCAATATAAAATCCTGCAAAGCCTCTTATACCAAGACTTTACAGGATTTTTCTTTTGTCCAAGTGTCAAACATGGGATTATAGCATACGCTATATCGAATTACAATTAAAAAACTGAAAAAGATAGTGCAATGGCTCTTTTTACGGTACTCCGTGACAGCTTTAGTCATATCTTCCACCTTTCATGCTATTTATCCACAAAACTATTTTGTTTCTTTGTCTGATGTTGAATATTTCTTAGAGTGGGCAGTTCACTGCATAGCTCACGGTGAACCGTACCACAGTTCACCAAATGAACAGGCTGCCCCCTTGGTGTAAAAGTAAAGTTTTTCAGAGTTACCCCATCCCTGATTTCAAAAAATACATGTTGCTGCTCTTGCCCCCGTTTTCACGCCACCGCTCCTCCTTGCGAAGATAACCGCTCTTTTCAAGGTCTGCAATGGCTCTTTTTACGGTGCTCCGTGACAGCTTCAGCTCCGCGGCGATGGTACCGATCGCCGGATAACATTTGCCGTCCCTGTCGGCCCTGTCACGAAGGTACATGTAGACAGCTACAGCCCTATGGGGAAGCTCTGATGCATAAAGCGATTCAAAATAGCCCATCAGACACCTCCTAATCTGTACGCAGCGGAGTCTCCATTTGCTGCTGTGCTTTTATCTTTGTTTGCAGCCTGGACTTCAATGCTTTCCCCTGAATCTCTTCAGCAGGTGCAAGGGACATGCCGCCTTGAGCTGATGTGGAGTATGGCTCCTGTTCTTCTATATCCTCATATGATATGTGCCTTTTGACGATTTCCTCTTCAAGTTCTTTTTTGTCAGCATAGGCCACCTTGCGGGCGGATTTTTCCTGCAGCTCATACACCTTTTCAAACCGGATGCCCCATTCAATGAACAGCTTTAAACTGGTTTTCATAGGGCAGGCTCCGGTCTTTGCGACAATGAAGCTGCCTTTGGGCAGGGTCTTTAATTCATCAGGAGTCATCAGGGGACGCTGGATCATTTGCAGGGATTGGGACGGATCATGCTTCCCCCGGGTGACCGAACCTGATAAAACCGTCTTATTGCCAAGGCTTCTGGAGAGTATCTCCGCTGATTCCGAATTTGGAGCAAAGCCTCCAAAAATGGTGTCCTGGCAGTTGTCGATGATGATGGCGGCTCCTTCCTTGCCGTAGTTCTTTTCAAGCTGCGCAAAGCTCTGTATGATGGCCACGATGGAAACACGGCGGGAACGGGAAGCGGAAAACATCATCTCCGCACATTCAATTTTTGGTATAGTGCCGATCTCATCGAGGTACATCATGACACGGTTTTGAAGCCTTCCTCCTTGCTCATCGGCCACCGACAGTATCTCCCGGTAGAGCTGCTGGACAATTAAAGAAATTAGAAAATATTTTGTGTTGTCTTCCTCCGGCATAACCAGGAAGATGGCTGACTTTCTTTTGCAGAAACGCTCCGCATCGATGGCGGTATCAAAGCACAGTATCTGCTCCAGTTCCGAGTCCAGGAATGCATTCAACCGGGAAAGGGCTGTCGACAAGACGCTTTGCATCGCCTGCTCCGCAGTGTTTAATGCCGCTCCTGCAAACCATCTTGCCTTATGCTCTGACGGAAGCTTTTCAATAAGCAGCTGGAACTGGTTTTTGCCTTTTACGCCGGAGGGAGTCAGCAAGTCCTGGATGAGCTTAAAGACCGAAATGATATGGCGTTTCTCTTTTGGGCAGTATTCCGCCACCAATAAAATGACGGCGGTCAGCAAGCCTTCGGCTGCATCGTAGAAAAATGCATTCTGGCCGTAGGAGCCTGCATCCAGTCCCCCGGAGTTGACGATGGTTTTGGCAATAATCTTTGCATATTTCTCCGCCCTGGCTTTTGCTGGGAGATTATCGGGATTGGCAAGGTATTCATCCATATATTTGTTTACAAGGTGCAGCATATTGTTGCCATCGCTGCGGGTGGGGTTTCTCAGGTCAATGACGGACACATCGTAGCCATAGTAGTCCTTGGCGATGCATCCGTAATTCCTGTAAAGGTCGCCTTTGGTGTCGGTGGTAATAAAGCTCATCCCGGATGCGCAGGCATATTCCAGATTGGGATAAAGGAAATTTGCGGTCTTGCCGACACCCGCCGCACCGATCATCAATGCATGCACATCCCCCTGGTCTACAAGAGCGGTGACCGATCCTGGAGCCGTTTTGCATCCCACAACCAGACCCTGCACCTTGGGCAGGTTGATACCCTTGCGCCACCGTTCCGGCTCATAGAGTACATGAGCATAGGTCTTCTTGATTTCATTCTTCGTTGCGAACCTTGCCGTGCCATGCTGGCCGTCACCTACAGTCCTGGCCTTGATGCCATTTAAGGTATAGTAATGAGCCAGGAGAACGATAAAACCGATGACTCCAAACATAGTTGCAGCAACTATGATTAAAGTAACCACCTGTGATGCTTGCATTGGTTTCCTCCTTCTTTCAAAATTAAGAAAGCCATGCACCAATGGTTTTTCATTCGCACATGGCTTTTTTCAAATATGCAGTTATAATATTGCTAAATACCAGGCTGCATAAATTCTTCGCAAACAGCCTGCATATAATCTACTCTCTCTTCATTCTGCTTTTGCAGAGCTTCTATTCTCTGTTGCTGACTTTCGAGACATATAGTAATTTGAGCCTTGACACAGTTCAGTGCAAGACTCATATACGATGCGATTAATTTTTGCTTATCCTCAAGGGTACGGATTCCGGATGTTTTGAGCTGATCATTAATGGCATCGATATCCTGCTGGATATCCTCTGCTTTGGTTTTTAGCTTTCCCCGGTCCTGGTGCGGATGATAGCTGCAACAGAGTTCATCGGTCAGTTGCTTAAAATTCACCGGTTTTTCAAGCTGCCGGTATTGCACCATCACTGCAAATAGCGCATATACCGTCATGCTTAGCAGCTGTTCCATCAGGACAGCTTTTTGTCTATCGGTTGACCTTGATGACTGCATGAGGGGCACTGCTTTTTCATAGTGCTCCATCAGCATTTCATGGGGATTTTTCACGGATTTGATAATGCTGCACAAGTAATGAATCTTTCCGCACAGCTCTTTGCAGGCTTCAAGCTTCGGATGCGGTTTTGCCGGAATTGGTGTTATGCCATGCTGCGCTTTCAAGTCCTCATTCCAATCCTTGCATGCGGGCTGTAAATATGAAATGCAGGCGTATCCTTTTTCATGCAATATGTCTGTAAGTCGCCCGGAAGCTTCTATACCGGCAGGATCATGGTCGAGGCACAATACCACATTTTTAAGGTGAATATTTTTTGACAGCACATGAAGCATGGCATGTTCAGCCACACCGTCCAGCGCTACATAACTGTGCTGCTGCCAGCCGTTCTTATGCAGGGTGATAAATGACAGCATGTCGATGGGAGCTTCAAATACATACAGAATACTGCTTGTACCAATGTAATTGAAACTGTATTTTGGATCTGAGCCTTCCACATTGCCACGGTAACCAGCAGCGTTGGAATAGGTTCCCCTTTTATGTGCATGCCGGGCAGTGCCGTTTTCATCATAGCCTACAAAAACAACATTGTGATATTCCTTGTCCTCATATATTTTTTTCTCTCTGACAAAGTGGGTGAGGACATCCCGGTCAATATATCTCTGCTTCAAAAGGTAAGCATATACCCGGCGCATATTATCTGCGGCCTCCGGCAGTATGAATTCTTTTCGTTCTGCTTCCGGCACCTTTTTATCACTTTGTCTAAACGCCACACCCTGTTCGCCGCCCAGCAGCAGTGTCACTGCATCAGGGAATGAGAGGCCATAAAATTCCTGCACAAAATCAATGGCCAGACCACCTTGCCCGGCGCTGTGGCGGAACCACCGGTTACCCCGGATTGTCACACTATCATGACGCTTCCACCGCCACTCCCTGCCGGAGCGTATGAGCTGCTCTCCCTGCCGTCTGAGAAAGTCCACAAGGTCAACGGAGTTTGCACGCTGTTTCTGCTCATCGGTAAAATGTACGTACCCTACCATAGCCATCCTCCTTTGTCAGCGTTTCCGCTTGCCCGACCTGCGAAAATAAGCCACCCTTTTCACAGGTGGCTTCAGTCTTGAGAATATATAAGAGACGGGGATCTTTTCTTTTTTCTGTAGGTAGTTCTTCTTCATGGGAATTCCTCCTAATAGCTTTGATGCGGCGCATGGTCGTTATATGCATGACCTTGCGCCAGTTTTTTCTCCATGATTTTTTTGCGAAGCTTTCGGTCAACATGGATGAGAGGATTGCCAAAAGCTTTCTGATACTCCTCTCTAAAGATATTGCCCAAGTGATGCATCAAGCGTGTTGCTGCAAGGAGTATGGATGGGTCTTTGAAGGATTCCATACGTTCTAACAAAAACTTGGCATAGATATTTCCCTGTGCTGCAGCTGCCGACAGCCAATGCAACGCTGTTTCCTTATCCTGCCTGACATCATGCCCCAAAAGATACAGTTTGCCGAGGGCATATTGCGCATACTGATTGCCTTGTTCTGCAGATTTGGTGAACAGTTCCACAGCCTTTACGGCATCTTTCTCTAGATGGTTTCCTGTAAGGTACAGCTTCGCCATTGCATACTGTGCGGGAGCATTCCCGTTGTCCGCAGCTTTCCCCAGCCACTGCAATGCCTTTTCTACATTTTCATGCTCGCTGTCCGATTCAAGATAAATCCTTTCGAGCATATACTGTGCGTTGACATTTCCGAGCTTTGCAGATTTCTCAAAATATGTGGTGGCAGCAGTAATATCACCATCATCTTCTATTGATATATTCTGTTCCTCGTCCGGCTCAAAAGTGAAATGGTGACTGCCGATATTTAACGCTTCGGCAATCACCATGTTTTTAATGCTCTTGAATTCTTTCTGCTGTGAAAGCGGAAGAGGCGGCGGCAGCTTGTCAACATAGGTGCTTAAAACTTCATTACGCATTTCGTACCAGCTGCTGTAAAGCTCTGTTACTCTTTCATCCTTTGCAAGCTCATCGACAATCTGATTAACGAGTGCCTTGAGGGGAGCCTTCAGATAACCGTATTGCTTCTTGCCGGAAGTATGCTTGAGCTTTTCAGCAAGGTGTGCAATCAATTCCTCTATATTTTTATTCTCACATACCCCTGCACGAATTTGAGCAATGATGTCCTGCATGGCCTCACGGCTCTGTCTATTCAGGGCATTGCGTCGTTCAGTCTGCTTCTCATAAATCTGCATCAAGTCCTGGCGGAAGATTTCCCGTGCAAGACTTCCCCGCATGTTTTCTATCCCTTGCTTTGTGACATAGGCTTCTTTGGGATTGATGGAGTAAGCAATCAGGTGGATGTGCGGGTGATGGCTCTCATTGTGAAAAGCAGCATACCATCGCAAATTTTCCGGAGCGATCTTCATATTTTCCGCAATGATATTCCGTTGTGCCCGGATCAAATCCTGCCACGGTTTTGCGCAGTCATATCCCAGCCTCTCTGCATCTTCGCGCCGGAGGGATACAATATTTGTCCACACATTTCCGGAATGGTTTGATACTTCATCAGCAACTTTTGATAGTACAACAGGTACACCTTCATCTGTAAAGAGTCCGTGGCTGCCGAACTTTTCAACTCTCGGGCGATTGGCGATGTAGTCTACGAAGTTTTTCTTTTTACCGATCAGGTCAAGACTGTTTTCAAGGGCAATGGAAATAAACTCCGATGCATTTTCCTTGGTAGGTTTTTTCAGATAGTCCTCGTACTCGAATATGTCAGCAGTATCCGGCAGCATTTTCAGGATTTCAGAAATTAGCTGCTGCTGATTTTTTGTTGCAGGAAGAGTTCTGAAACTGTCATCAATTTTTTCGACTCCCTCACGGGTGGCCACATATTCTACCAGATTGGCCAAATGTGCTTTGGGTGCATTTTTTAAGTACCGGCATTTGAATATGATCCTGGGCATAGCATATCACCTTACTTACCCTTTTGATATTTCACTGCCTCCTCAAAGGTGACGGAGCCGATGGTCTTTTTTACATCGTTGATGCATTTCCCCCGGAGCTTTTGCAGCAGTGTTTCATCGATCTCAACGGTAGACGCAAGGACATTCATCATCATGGACATCTCCACCGCCAGCTTGAAAAGCAGCCGTGCAATACGGTTTTCGGAGCTTTCAACGATGCCGGAAAGGGTGGAAGTAATTGCACTGGGAAGATATTTGTTGTTTTCACCGGATGTGATATATCCGCTGTAAAAGTGAATGGCCTTTTCTATAAACTCGCTCCGGCTTTTGCAGTTGTCCTTCGGGAAAAGCTCGTCTGTCTTTTTTATGGTTTCGGGATACAGCCACAGGGGAATTCTCTTTTTATTCTCCTCTGCCACTCTCAACCACCTCCGTTCCTTGTCTTGATTCCATTCATATATTCGGCAACCACCTGTGAGGTGTACCTGCAAAAGCCTTTGCATGCGGGAAAAACCCGGATTTCCGACCACCCGCGAGGTAACCGCAGCCCTATTTAGGTGCACCTGTCTTAAAGCCTTTCAGTCCGCATTGCGGGCTGATGTGATTCGAGGGGAGGTCGCCTGCGACCACCCCTCTTTAACCTGCACCGTTTTCGACCCCATGGTTCACCCCTGCTGAGGATAATAAAAGCCATGCCTGCTGCCGTCTTCTTTATGCTCTCAACAAGCCCCAACAAGGGGCGGAAAACTGCCCAAAGGTATATAGACGCCACCTTCCCCCTGAAAAGGCCGCACAAGGGCACACAGCCGCCAAATATGCGGCTTTTAGTATGCTATTTACACGGTGGTGTTGACGTCATTATTGGCAGCAGCCGTAGAGGAAGGCCGGGCCGGTCTTTTCGGCTTTTCCTGCACCCTGGAATCCCGGCTTTCAATGTACTCACGAACTGGTGCGGGGACGTGCTTTTCGTAGAGCTTTTGCATCACATCGTCCAGCTCCGTCTGAAGGTCGGCATCCTTTTTACCCATGTACTGCTTGATAGCGTTCAGCTTTTCTTCATCAAATTTGATTTGCAGGGTTGCTTGTTTCATTGTGAATCTCTCCTTTCGAATTTACATACTCATGCTCATGCCCTGGGATTCTTCCGGTTCTTCCGACGGCTCCGGCTGTCTGGCCTGCGGAGATGACGCTGCTGATTCAGCCACTGCCTGCTCACGCTGGCGGCGGGTCTGCCTTGACTGGCGTTCCCTTTGTGGCTCCGGCTGCTGCTCCTGAGCTCTCTGTTCAGGCATTTCCTCCTGTGGCGATGCTTGGTCAAGCCTGCTTTCCACATATTCTCGAACGTGTGCCGGGACAACTTTTTCATAGGTTTTATCAAGGTAGTCCTTCAGCTCCTGCTCAACAGCCAGCTCCTTTTTGCCCATAAAAAAACGGAGTGCATCCAGCTTCTCCGTGGGGAACAGTATCTTCAGTTCCGTTTCTCTCATGGCTCTTTTCCTCCTATAAATTCATTTTCATACCGGGAGATTCCGTCTCCGGCTTTGCATCATGAAGCCCTTGAGTTTCCTCCTGGCGCGCCGAGAGGAAATCGCGGGCGTTGGGCAGGAAGGCGGCGTAGCGGGCGTAACCGCTTCCTTCCGATTCGATGAGAATGCCGTCGGGCCTGTCCTCGCCGACCACCAGCAGGCAGTGGTATATCCCCTCTTGGTCCACATACATAAGGTCAACGTTGTCCTTGATAAAGCCGTAATCCGCCAGCATATTCTTGGAAAACGCATCGTATTCCTGAGAAGTAAGCTCAATTACTTTTTCAATAACGCAATCCTTGGGCTGAAAATCATCGGTCTTTCTTTCAAAGATGGCTTTAGTCTTTAACATTTTTTCCCTCCTTGGCAAACAAAAAAGCCATCCCTTTCGAGATAACTTTTGTTTCCATATTATTCTGTTGGCTACATACTCTGGGTAAAAGCCGACAAACCTTTGCGTTCCGGCTTCCTGCCGTCGGCAAGAGCCAGCGCCTTTTCCCATGTCTTTTCCGTTTCATACTTGAAAAACTCGTACAGGGGATTTAATTCCTCGGCTTCGTCATACTTTTGCAGGCACTCGTAGTACATCCGCTTATCCTCGTTATAGACAATGAGGGGCGGGTGATTATGTGTCATGAGATAGTAATTCATCAGTGTCCTGCCGACACGCCCGTTGCCGTCTGCAAAGGGATGGATATACTCAAACCGCGCGTGAAGGTAGGCGGCGGCTTTTAAGACATCTTTGCCCTCATACGCGTTGACTTCGGTAATCAGCTCTGTCAGGTCGTTTTCCACATCTTCTGCAGCGGAGCCCACCTCATGGACGCCGGTTACATAATCGTGCTTTTTAAATTCGCCCGGCCGCTCCTCATTTTCAATATACCTGCGCTCATCGTATGTCCCGCTGGTGAGAACCTTGTGAATTTCCTTAACCAACTCTATGCTGAGAGGCTCCTTTTTCACGATTTTTTCTTTCAAAAACTCATAGCACAGCTTTTGATTTTGCTGTTCAAACAGGGCACGGGGACTTCCGGTATAGTCTACAACCCTGCCGTTTTCAAAGATTTCCCTTGTATCGTGATAGGTAATTTCCTCGTTTTCTATCTTTCCGGAATGGAACGCAAACAGAATGCGAAAGCTGTCAAGGTATTTATCTAAATCAGCGGCGGACGCAATTTTGTATGACTGCCACAGTTCAACAGCCCGGTTATATTGATCCAAGCGCATTCCTCCTTTTTTACATTATTTGTTTCATTATACCACAATTTTAATAAACTTAGATAAAATTACGAAGGCTATAGGTTTATTTTAACAGGAAGTCTCGCCATTGGAAGCTACCCATTTTTCTAATCCACGGCATCGTTTTTCACCCTGCTTATGGCAGATAATTTCTTGGGTTTTGCTTTTCACCGTTCACTCGTACCTCAAAGTGCAAGTGTTCTCCGGACATATACAGGCTGCCTACGGCAATCTGGATGAGCAGAATTCCCCCTCTCTTGAGGTTGGCAAAAAACACTTTAATTACCGCATAGCCCATGAGGATCAAACAGAATATCCCCATAATGGGACTGACTAAGACATCGCCTATGCTGGCAAGGGCAGCGGCAGCCATAGTGCTGATGCTGCTGTCTGCCGCTGCAAGTCCTGTGATGCCGGATGTGAAGGCGCCCTGCAGGGTAATCGCCAGCTTGTACAGTTCCACCGGCACAATGGTAAACAGGCTGACAGCCATAAAGCCCTTGATGGCATTTAAAGCTGTGTCCTTGATGTGCCCCTGCCGCTTTGGTATTCAATGCCGCATTCAAAGGCGGAAACCACAAGCCCTGTCCCATAAAGCGCCCATGCAAGAAAGGTTCATCCACATCGGAGGCAGGGATTTGCCGCCAAAGGACACCGGAACCTCCAGCCGGATCACCGCATCGGCGAGAAGGCCATGCGCACTGTCGGGATCAGAGGGTGCAAGGGGCGCATTAATAATATCCACAGATAAGCCGGAGAGCTTGAATTCCACCGCTTCGCCTGCGTATTTCACATGATAGCCACCGTTTTTTTGCAAGCCAAGGGTATTGTCAAGATACTCATAAATATTGCCGTAGTCAATGCTGCCCTCCCATGAGGAACCGCTTGGCTTATACCCTCCTGCATAGCCCTCCCGAACGCCGTGGTAAACATCATCATAGTTGTCGTTAACTGTCGAAATGATGGCAGACTGCACCGCATCCCGAACACCGGAGGCGATGATCATGAGCCTCATGTATTCGGATATTCCGCACAGGATGATGCCAAGCGCGAGGGTGATGGCAACAACCAATGGGAATGACGATCCTTTTTTTCCTTTAGTATACCATATAATTTTGTCATTTTTTCCAATACACCTCGCTTTTGCCTGTCGCCTGTGCGGTCAGGGTAATGGGAAAGGAGCCGAAACCGCCAAAGAGTCCGATGTCGGTCTGCATGGAAACAGTCGCCGTGAACTCTTCATTGAGCTGGATTTTGCCGGTCTTTGACCATGAAATGGCGGGATCAAGCCCTGTTTTTTCCCTCAGCACCTGCGCCCGCATGCTGGTTTCGCTGCCGACCCTGCCTGCAATCTCCGCTTCTCTGCAAAGTTCTGAGGCAAAGGTGTCAAGTTGACTCTTGGCGATGTAGACCGGAAATACCTTGACGGCAAGAGCAATGACAAGCATGGCGCAAAGCATCAGCACGGCCACATCGATATACCCTTCTCCGCGTTTATTGCCCAGCTTTTCTAACACATCCGCACCCCCTCGTCCTGTCCGGGTTCCCGGAAGGCTTCGCCCAGCTCGTAGTCTTGTTCGGCATTCCTTGTGTCGGCAAGCGTCCAGAGGACATGCCCCATATCCTCGTTCAAAACAGTGCCCTGCTCGTTCAGCCACTGGCCCCGCACCACCTCCAGCGGGTTTTGAAAGCGCAGCAGCTTTTGTTTCAAATCCTGTTCATTCATCAGAAGACCTCCTTTCAGCGCAACAAAAAAAGAACGGGGGTTATCCGCTCTTTTTCGCCACGCACATTCTTTAATTATGCCGTAGAATCCACTCCAAGAGTTGCTTATCATCCATCTCCCCAGCGGCAAGCTTTAAACCGGTTTCAATAATATCCTGATCCGAACAGGTTAGCTCGATGCCATTGATCTCCAGAAAAACCAGCATGGCAAGCATTCCGATTCTCTTGTTGCCATCAACAAAGGGATGATTTTTTACTAAAGAATACCCCAAACGCGCCGCCTTCGCCTCCAGTGTTTTATATACATATTCACCGCCAAAGGTCTGAAATGGAGCGTTGACCGCCGAGTCCAGCAGGTTCTCGTTACGAATCCCGTCCAATCCTCCGGTTTCCTTGATCAACGCGCTGTGCATCATCACGATTTGCGGGATGCTTAATCTTTTCATTTAGCCAGTTCCTCAAACGCCGCCCGGTGTTTTGTGATCAGGCGGCGGGCTATACTTTTCACATCCTCGTCAACCGCCATTTCCTCAGCCTGAAATTCACTGAACTCTGTGATAATATAACGCGGCACATTGTTTTTCAAAATGACCGCAACACCATTCTCATCAACCAAGCGCGCCACCTTGGAAAAATTCTGATTGGCCTCGGTAATGGATACAAGGCTGTTTGTGTTAATATTCATTCAAAACACCTCCTATTTCTATTATACACAGAAATAGGATAAATTCAACCTATTTCATTTCAAAACATCCCGCCGAGGGACTTGATGATCTCATAGCCGATGATGGCGAGATAGGTAAACAGGAAGCATATCAGCATAATGAAGGAGAAAATCCGGATTTTGGGCGGTATCTTCTGCGCCTCACCCTTGAGTCTTTGCAGCTCCAGCACCTTAAAATCGTGGGCGAGCATCTGAGAACAAATTTCGCCCTGACGGGCAACTTTAAAACCACAAATCGGATGGAGGCTAAACTTCATCCGATTTTATTATCATATCTCCCTCACAATGTGGACATAGGACAATTGGACTTCCGTTTTCAGCAAATTCCTCAGGTATATAGCTTTCATACGCTACAAAATCAGGTACATATTCTTCATATCCACACGCCCTGCATTTGAACATGATTAATTCATCTGGCTCATTTCCACCAAACGGAATTTCATCAAATTCTTCATAGACTATCTCTTCATTTTGATTTGCTTTACTCATAATAATCCCATCCTATTCATGTTCTTACAAAATCATAGATGTATCCATATTTGTAATGCCATATTTCCCACAAATCCATAGTTTCTCCACATTTTTTACATTTCAATGGATCCTTTGAAAAATTGTTTATCATCAATGCTCTCCATGTTAATGCTCTGTCTTTTGTGTCCCACCAGTCTTTTAATGTGTATTGTTTGCCTTTTAATCCACTTTTGATATACTTCAGTAATCCAAAACATTTCTTCACTTTTTGTTGTATACTTCCTGCATATACACCATATCTTCTCACCATCTTAAAATGCTTTGGCGGTATGTGCATCATCAGCTTCCCTATAAATTCTTCCACTTATATATTTTTTCCCACACTTATTGCAAAACCTACTTTTTCAACTAAAGCCTACTTTAATCTTCTCAAAACATTGCATGCAAATATATGCTACAAAACCTAACGTCACATCTCCACAATATAGCATTTTTAAGACTTCACTGAGTAAGTGTTCTCTCATTTTTTCTGGAAACTTTTCTTTCTTAGCTTCCCAAAATCTATTAAAATGTTCTTGAAATATTTGTTTGATAATCCCTTTTGTCTTCATGATTATTTATTATCTCAAAATCCTATATCCTTTGCCAATACTTATCCACAGAAATTTTGCGCAAGCTATTTCCTTAATAAAAAAAAGCAGCAGCATCTTATTCCGCTAATTCCGTAGTGAGGATTCCTTATTCGATTTATAGCCTATATAAAAAAAGGCAGCATGTGTTAAAACTACCCGTTATTTACCCGTTCTATTTGCGTATTCTGAACCTGCTGGGTAGCGTTCTCCCGAAATCTTGATCTTCGAGAGCGCGTCGTTCAAATCACTTAGCTCCTCGGGAGTCAGCTCAATGTCCGCTGCGCCAAGATTTTCTTCCAGGCGCTCCAATTTGCGTGTTCCTGGAATCGGAACAATCCATGGCTTTTGTGCAAGCACCCACGCCAGAGCGATTTGAGCCGGCGTTGCGTTTTTCCCTGCAGCAACCTTCTTGATAAGTTCCACTAAGACCTGATTTGCTTCGAGATTCTCCGGTTTAAAGCGGGGAACAATGCTGCGGAAGTCGGAGCTAACAAATGTTGCATTCTTATCAATTTTTCCGGTAAGGAAACCCTTGCCCAGCGGGCTGAATGGAACGAAGCCGATTCCGAGTTCCTCCAGGGTAGGCAGCAGTTCTTCTTCAGGACTTCTCCACATCATTGAATATTCACTTTGAATTGCAGTGAGCGGCTGAACCGCGTGTGCGCGGCGAATCGTTTGCACTCCTGCTTCAGAAAGTCCCCAATATCTGATCTTCCCTTCCTTGATTAGGTCTTGTATTACTCCAGCTACTTCCTCGATAGGCACATTTGGGTCAACACGATGCTGATAGTACAGGTCAATGGCTTCGACTTTAAGGCGTTTGAGCGAGCCTTCCACTGATTGCCTAATGGTCGACCGCTTGCTGTCAAGCACCTGCTTGCCATCTACCATTTTGATGCCAAACTTGGTAGCGATGACCACCTTTCCCTTGAATGGAGCAAGGGCTTCACCTACCAACTCCTCATTCACATATGGACCATATACTTCAGCGGTATCGAAGAAAGTAACACCGCGGTCAATGGCCGCATGGATCAATGAAATCATCTCTTTCTTGTCTGATGCCGGACCATAACCATGGCTCATTCCCATGCAGCCGAGCCCGATTGCAGAAACCTCAAAACCACTGTTTCCTAATTTACGTTTTTCCAATTCTATTTCCCCCTTTCGTTTATGGTATCAAATTAAGTTTTTTTAGCCAGTTTGCAACATCTTTGTCTGCTCTGTCAACACTGCCGCCTCTAATAGCCAACCCGGATAATACCTTTGCATTTGGGCAAAGTTTCTTGATGTCGCGTTCACTACTTCCCATTCCACTACCTTCATGTGTGCAAAATGGAATAATGGTCTTTCCTGAAAAATCATACGACTCTAAAAATGTAAATACCGCCATCGGCATCGTTCCCCACCAATTCGGATATCCGATATAAATCACATCATAAGAATTCATTTCTTCTACTATTTCTGTAAGCTTTGGTCTGGCATTTTTTCTCTTTTCTTCCTGTGCTACATTTGTTGTTTCCGTATAATCTTCCGGATAAGATTTTACTGTTTTGATTTGGAACATGTCGCTTCCTGTTAATTCCTGTATTTTCTTTGCTATTACTTCTGTGTTTCCAATTGGCAGGTTTACAATACTGCCTGCCACATAACTATTTCCTTTGCGTGAAAAATAAGCGATAAGGCTCTTAGAATTTGTCATTTCCTTTCCCTTTCTAATCAAGCATCTTTTCTATTCTACCTATTAAATATCAAATTTAGCAGTATCTAGCCATTTCACGATTTCTGGATCATTATGTGAAAAGAAGCTGCTTTTTTTCGTGTCTAGTGATGCAATCTTCTCCATGTCTTCTTGGCTTAATTTAAAATCAAAAATATTAAAGTTTTCAATAATTCTTTCTTTGTGTACAGACTTCGGAATCGCAACCACTCCTCTTTGTATCAACCAGCGTAAAATTACCTGTGCCACTGATTTGCTATATTTTTCAGCCAGTGATAACAAAACTTCATTCTGGAACATGTTATTTCTTCCTTCTGCAAAAGGTCCCCAGGATTCTATCTGTACATTGTACTCTTTCATCAGTTTAGCACTTTCTATTTGCTGGCAGAATGGGTGTGTTTCAATTTGATTTATGGCAGGAACCACTTCATTATGAAGTATTAAATCCACCAGACGATCCATCTGAAAGTTACTAACCCCAATCGCCCTAATTTTCCCCTCACGATACAGTTCCTCCATAGCTCGCCAAGAACCATATACATCGCCAAATGGCTGATGGATTAAATACAAATCCAAATAATCCAATTGCAATCTTTTCAGCGATTTCTCGAAGGCTCTTTTTGCACTCTCGTAACCGGCATCCTGAATCCAGAGCTTAGTCGTAATAAACAGTTCCTCTCTCGGTACGCCACTGTGTTTGATTGCTCTGCCAACCGCCTCTTCGTTTAGATAAGCAGCAGCGGTATCAATCAAACGATAGCCTGCCATGATCGCATCATAAACACACTGTTCGCATTCCTTCGCATCAGCAATCTGATAAACTCCAAAGCCCAGTATAGGCATCTCAACACCATTGTTTAAAATTATGTTTTGCATACTAAATCCTCCTTTGATTTTGCAAGCTGCATAGTTTGATTGCTCAATACTCATTTTACTCGGAATTTCCGCCTTTCCTCGAACTGGCAGACAGCACCAATACATTTTTGCCCATAAAATTAATTCTCCGATCTCTTTAGTTCTTTTTCTTTTTCAACTACTATCTGTTCATATACTGCAATTTTATAATTCAGGCGTTCCAGTGTTTTCTGCATATCTTCCATTCTTGCAATTAACTGCTTACGCTGCTCGGTCAAAAGTTCTTTTCTGGCCTCAATGGTCGCATCACCCTGTTGAAACAACTCGACATACTCAATCAATACTTCAATCGGAAGACCTGCATTCCGCATACATATGATAAACTCGACCCACTTACAGTCTTCTTCAGTATAATCCCTGATTCCGCTTTTATTACGGTTCACACGAGGAATCAGTCCGATGCGTTCATAATAGCGGAGTGTATCCTGTGAAACATTAAATTTTTCACTTACTTCTGCAATCGTCATACAGTTTCACCTCCTGACATCCGATATCATAACACTTGAAGTTAGCTCCAAGTCAAGCTCTCAGAAAAAGAGAAATCCTTACTCACTTTCCAAGTCGACTACATCGATCCGTAAGATAAGCTAAATGACAATTCACCCTGCGAGTCATCCAGCTTTTCCCTAAAATTAATGTTATTTTAAATTGTTATAATTCGCCAAGTTTAAAAATCAAAATTTCCGCTATTTTAAACTTGGCGAATTTCATGGATTGTTTCCTTGATTTATTTTTAATTTTAGACTGAACAATCCATATATTCTTCATCCGTTACGGGTTCTAACCATTCGGCGTCTCCCTTTTGAGGATTTGTTGTTATTCCGATATGTGTAAACCAGCTATCCGGTGTAGCACCATGCCAGTGTTTTACAGCCGGATTGATCTTTACTACATCCCCTGCGTAAAGCACCTGTACAGGCTTGCCTTCTTCCTGATAATATCCTTTGCCGCCTGTAACAAGCAGAATCTGCCCACCTGGATGTTTATGCCAATTATTTCTTGCGCCTGGCTCGAAAGTTACATTGTATATCGGGCAATTAAAGATGCTGTCATTAGAAACCAGCATTTCAAGCCATGCTGTCCCTATAAAATAGTCATTCGTAATTTTTTCACCTTTCGGGAAGATTACACTTTCACTTAAATTTTTTGATTGGTTCATGTTTTATTCTCCTTTAAATTAAATTTTTCTTTCTACTGAAATATTGGATGTCATTCCACCTAATTTACTACCGGCTTTACACTTGTAATTTCAAACAAATCTTTAATATTCTTCTTTCTATGCTTGCGTGCAATGACCATGTGAATGCCATGTTCGGCAAGATTTTTCGTATAAGGCACATGGAAATCATAGAGGAAAGCAGCAACGAATTTAGTTAATTTTTTCAATTGTAACCGTAAAATCACCGCGAATACTTGCAAGCTTTTCTATGCCAGATTCAATCTTACCCAATATAATAAGTCCATTTGCATAACCAAAATCTCTATAAAATATAGCCAAATTTCCCCAAGGAGAGTAATAAGTGAAATCTCCAACTGAAGGATCACTGCCTGGTGGTGCATCTTCTGTAGATAATCTTTTTGCTAAACTACTAATTTTTTCGGTTCCTGCATAATCTTCTAATGTTAATGTTAATGGGAGTAATGTTAAAAAATCCCTGCTTGTTGGATTATCATACATTTTCACAATTACTTCCTCGTTGTTAAAAGTTAATTTTATTCTAACATCTTCCATAGCATCTAAACTCTCCTTGTTATCCTTAGTCTCACTGCTGCTTTCTGTACCTACCGAAGTGCTTTGGTCATTCGATTCATTTAGTGACACAGCTGGTTCCCTTTCAACAGGTTTACTATCCACTATTTCAGTTGGTGGACCTGCAGCCTCAGTTTCTGGTGGCGGGCTTTCGTTCTCTACATCAGCAGATTCGCTCTCAATAGGCATAGTAGGCTGCTGCTCCTGTTTGGAATTGTCGCTTGGACTATCGTTATTACCGCTACAAGCAGCGAGGGTGAAAGCCATCACCAAAGCGATTGCCAAAGATAACATTTTTTTCATCTTGTTTTTCTCCTATAAAAGTTTTGCATCTTTATTGTTAACCAGCAAAGACAGGTCAGTTCATCAATGGAGGCGTAGCCGAGCACATATCTTTGACAGGCTGCCTGTCTTTGCTTGAAAATTTTAATTTTTACTTGTAGGAAGCCTCATAGATGGCAACACAATCCTCAATGCTGAGTTCGCTTCTGTCGCACAGGAACAGTCCACCCATAGTTTCCTTTGCGTTTTTAGCCAGTGTTTCAAATTCTTCCGGCCTGATTCCATAATCGGACATCTTGAGGTCTGCAACTCCGCAATCTTCCTGTAATTTTACTAACATAGTAATAAAGTCCATCGGCTCTTTTGCATCTTCCATTCCCATAGCTTTAGCCATCTGAACAAATCTGTCATCACATACATGCTTGTTAATGAGATGTGTGAAATATGCCTTGCTAATCATAATAAGGCCTGCTCCATGGGGAAGCTCCTGATGGTAGGCCGACATGGCATGTTCCAAGGAATGCTGGCTGGTAACAGCCCCTACACACATCACTACACCGGAAAGCGTATTGCCGAAAGCAACCTTTTCGCGTGCGTCAATGTCATTTCCGTCTTTTACTGCTTTTGGAAGGTTTCGTGCTATATTTTCAATAGCAGTAATTGCATACATATCGCTCATAAGATTGGTGAATTTAGAAACATAGCCTTCTACGCTATGAAACAGCGCATCAAAACCTTGATAAGCAGTATATTTCGGCGGCACAGTAAGCATAAGCTCGGGATCGACAATTGCTAAAACCGGAAACAGCTCGTCAATACCGCCGAACCCTATTTTTTCATGCTTTTCTTCATTCGTAACAACGCCCCATGGATCAACCTCGGAGCCTGTACCTGCTGTAGTAGTAATTGCGATTATAGGGAACGGTTTATTTTCTATTGGCATTCCTTTTCCGCTTCCGCCATGGACATAGTCCCAACAATCACCATCGTTCGTTGCCATAGTTGCAATAGCCTTTGATGCGTCCATAGTACTGCCACCGCCCAATGCAACAATGAAATCGCACTGGTTTTCTTTTGCAAAGGCAACCCCCGCCATGACCGTTGATTTCAATGGATTTGCTTCTACCTTATCAAACACCACGGATTCTACTCCTGCTAACTGCAATTGTTCTTCTGTTCTTGTAAGATATCCGTTTGCTTTTGCAGATTTTCCCTTTGAAATAACAATCATAGCTTTTTTACCAGGCATTTTTTGTGCATGCAAATTACTTAATTGGCCTGCTCCGAATAAAACTCTTGTAGGTACATACATGTTAAAACTCATATTAAATCCTCCATTTTATAATTAGTATTTCATGACAGAGTTAACTCTAATTAGTATTGTCATAGGATCACCTACACAGAATAGCTTATCACTTGGAGTTAACTCCAAGTCAAGCACTTTTAACAAAAAGGAGTGCAATTTTATTTAACTGCACTCCTTGCCTAAAAATAGTTAATAAGTTCGCAATATTCTACTATCATGCAATAACAAATTATTGTATGATGCATCTGCTGTTTGATACTTTTATCATCTATATATCTCTTTTAACCGGAAATCCATTTTTTATCATCATTTTTTCCTTTCAAAAACCACTCTTCAAAATCCAAGGAAATCCTTATCCCATGCGGCTTTCGGCACGTTTTATCAGAACTATTCACTCAACGTGCGTGGAGAGTATAAAAGGAATATATTTACTTTTTAGGCAGGTAAATACAGAACTATTAGCGTAGTCACAGTGCTTCGAGCGGCGAAAAGCGGTTAAAAGAAAACACTTAATATGTTTCCATACTAATATTCTTTTGCAATAGTACTTTTACATGGCTAAAGTCAATATTCGGTTTAAAAAATGCGACAGTAATTCCATGATCATCATCTTCATCATATGGAAAGCCATTTATTAGTTTAGGACAAAAAGCAAAAACCCTTTTTACAACCGATTTATCAGGTACATTTGGGTTCTCAAATGACAATTTATAATTACTGAGTTGTATCATTGTCGCTGGTCTTCTACATTCTTTCGTTTTTTTCTTATCCCATACAGCTTCTGGATTTCTATACTTTGCATCTATTACAACAGAGTGTCTAAATATTTTATCAAAGAATACATCGATTCTTATGTCCGGTTTATTATTGCCGAGCTTAGACCAAATATATTCCTCATTTGCAATTGAAAAGTGCTTATCAAGAGAAATTTCTTTATTAAATATTAACAACAATGTGCAATTCCCATTCACCATTTCAATTACTGTACCGTCTTTTATAAAGGCAGCAAATTTATTTCTATTAGTAATTTTGTCAAAAATCCATCCTCTAACAGGTGTATATCCCATTTCAGTGAGTAATGTTATTAATTTTATGTAACACCAATACTCATAAAGTCTATCAGTTGATTTCCACTGAAACTCGAATATGCCTTTCGGAATTACTTGAATGTTATCAGTAAAAGCTCTATAGATATTATATAGAAAACGATACCTTTTTTCTCGTAAAAGAATCATAGGTAATTTTAAATCTGAAAGTTTATTTATTTTATTAAATAACTCACTATTGAGAACCGATTTTATAAAACTTATGTATTGTGAACTCTCTGTCTTTATTCTTTTAATTTCCTCAAGTGCCCATTGACGATTTTTAAGTAGTGCTTGACCTCCAGATAAAACGCCATTATTAAAACGCTTTAATCCTTCGATTTCACTTTTATAAAATTCTTCATATTCTTCTAATGCTTTTATATTCTTGTTCAAAGTATATACTATAATACTTAGTATATGTTTAATCCATTGATTTACTAAAATATTATCTTCCAAAACTGCTTTAGGGCATAATAAAACTTTTGCTTGTTTTTTATCTCCTGAGTTATATATTTGGCCTTTCAGAGAAAGAAACCATTTATTGGTTTTATCATCAACCTTTTTTGCTTTATTAGCTGGAGTTAATTCATAGTACTTAACTACTTCTCGTAAAGGCTCTTTTACAATATCATTCAGAACATACCTTAGCTTATTAAAAACAGATTTTAACACATAATACTTATCTAGAAACAATGGGGAAAGATATCCATCGTTATTGCTATAAATGACACCTTTCCTTTGCAAAACAAGTTCTCTTGCTAAGCCTTCAGAAATGTTTTCTATATCACTTCGCAAAACATCAAGCTCGTTTTCTTTAATATGTAATGGGATAACATTTACATAAGAATAATACTTAACACCCTCACATTCAACTATTATCCTGTACAAACCTGGAATCCAAGGGTAACTCCTATCATTTTTTCTCTGTATATAGATTGGGAATAGCATTCCATTAGGGATATATATGTCATTTTCATTCACAACTACTTTATCAAGAACGTCAATACCATCGATATAGAGTTTCAAATCATATATGCTATCCTCGCTTTTGGCTCTCAAAATTACTGATGTATCAATTAATTCCCGGATTTCAGTAATTTGTGCTATATCTTCTTCATCATAATCACTAAAAAATTCAACTAGCTTCTCTTCCTTGTTAATAACTTTATCATCCTTGTACCAAGTCTGGTAAAAGCATACCTTAAAAGGGAGTTTTTCATGATGTATAACCATGAATATCTAACTCCTTTGCTTTATTGTGAAGAATCTTTCTCGTTAGTTCAAATCCACTTAAATCCTCAAATTCATTAAGTAATTTGAACAATTCACCATTCTCTTTAGAGTGTCCAATAATATCTTTCAATTCTTCTAATGGACCTCTTATTTTAGGCAAAACACGTTGTACAATTTGTAAGTCAAATGCATAAGAGCGGTTAAAACCAATACTCTTAAATTTCTCATCATTAGGGAATATTGGAATGTTCTTTATATACTTATCTATTTGAGTAATTACTCTGTACCCTATGCATTTGTTAATATTTTTATCTAATAAATAGTTTAATTTATCAAAAAAATCCAATTCCCTATCACTCAATATGGGTCTATTATCACTGTTGACCCAACTTTCAAAAGTATCCATTGTAATTTCCTTATTTATAGGTCTATCAGGCATTTTTTCATTTGAAAAGTTATGTTTCCAATCCTTAAAAGATAATACGCCTGTATTTATTAAATTAGCTCTGTCAAGCACCTTATCTGAGAAGCTTTGAGTTGTCTCATCAATATTTATTGTTCCAATAAAGAATACATTCTTACCAATATCAATACGAGGAGGATAATCACTTCTATTATAAAGTGTTTTCTCTTTTTCTTCATTATAAAGAATTATACTTCGTTCTGCTCCTGACATCTCAAGCCTACTCAAGAACTGGCTAAAATAGTACTCAACTCTTGCTAAATTCATTTCATCAAAGCATATAATATATATTTTATTAGGATTCTTCTGCGCATCTTTTAGTAAATCAACAATTCCAGTTTCTGAAGGTCTGTAAATATTATTCGCTATATCAAGAAATCCAATAATATCACTATCGTCATTCCAATTAGGCTTGACTGATACAATTTTGAACTGCTTATCTTCATCTATTCCTAAAGCACTTTTATATATATTAACTAATCTAGACTTACCAGTTCCTGAAATTCCATTAAGAATTACTAAACTCCCGGTTTTTACTGATACATGGAAGTTTATTAATGTTTTTAAATCATATAACATCCTTTCCTTTTCTGATACATATTTAAACCACTCAATAAACTGCAATTCATCAATTACATTATTATCACTATATTCAATATTTAAGGTATTATTAACAATAACTCGGGTATATGAATTTGTAGCACTATGTTCTTCTTTAGCTCCATTTGCCTTTTCCATGGATGTTGCATTTATAAGGCTAAGCCCATTACCAAGAAGCTTATCAATAATAGCATTATCTAAAAAACTTTCTTCAATAAAAATTAGCCGTTTCCCTATCACTATACTATAGTTATTAATATCTTCTACCTTACTTAATATTATTTTTTTAATATCTCCACTGCATTTAAATATGCAAGAACTAATTTTTTTGTCATTCTCTTGAAACTCACCATATAGGTAACCATTGTTATATAAAACGTTAAATATATCTTCAACTTCTTCCAAATCAATAACATTCTTAAGCGATATAGCTTGATTATTTAATAATCTCTTTTCAAACTCTATAGAAGAAAACTCATCTAAAATCGGAATTGGAATATATGAATAGCCCCCACCTTTTGGCTTATCAACTAAGACCGGTGTAGTTTCTTTTGAAAGATTAAAATAATACTTTTCTCCCCTTCTTTCGATAAATGGTTTAAAAATGATAATTTTATTTTCAATAAATTCTCTAAATTTCTCTATCCTTTCTTTTTCAGGATAATATACTTCTTCTTTCCATCCCGCAATATTCTTTGCATATCCAGAGAAAACTATTTTCAAGTTATGCATGGAAGCACAATCTTTTATTGATTTGGGAACCCAGCTAATTGGTTTAACCTTAAATAAAATATCACCGAAGTTACTTATTTGTATTGCTTGTAAATCTACATCAGGATATAATATACCAGCTATATATACTCCAATTTCTTTATCTAAAAGCATATATTTTCATCCCTCCTAGTAAAATAAAGAGTACCTCTCTATTTAAGAAGCACACCAACATTATACCATAATTTTCATACAATGTTATAATATCTCCCCCACCTCAACCCCCGCCTTCAACACAAACACCACTTCCACCAGCGACTTTACCCGTATTCTCTCCACCAGTGAAGTAAACAAATCCTCATCAAACTCCTTCACAATTTCCTGTCCTCGAAGCATTTTTTCTATCTCCCTAACCCTTGCAAGGGTATCTTTCCGCTTAAACTCTGCCTGAGTAAAGGCCGAACGTTGCTGCCTGAACTCGGTCATCTCGTTGGTTATCCTGGTATATCCCATATACAATTTTATGCAAACCATTGTCGAAACAACGTTATTTATATTCTTTCCTCCACCCTAGCCCCACTTTTCAACTCAAAAACAAAATGCGTTGGTGAGACAACTTCTATCTTCTCAACCAACGCATTGAATATTCCTTCATCAAACTCTTCAAGGGCTTTCTGCCTGCCCTTTATTACCTCAATAATCTCATCTACTTTCCCCTTCAGGCTCTCCTTCAATATACTGTCCTTATCAACCTCTGCCCTCTTTTCTCTCAATTTCTCCAGTTCACCTGAAATCCTCTTGTACTCTTCCCTGTAGACCTCATCGTCCATACCGTTATTGGTCTGAAACCGTATCAGTCTTTTCAGTTCAGTTTTCAGTTCTTCAATCTTATTTTCCAATGCTTCAATTTCTCTATCACTCGGCTTATGAAGAAGCACCTTCTCTATATTTTCCATCAGCGTCTTTATAAAACCTTCACGATTCTCATATAATTGGTTGAACACCCTGACAAAGGCATCTTTCAAAACGCTTTCATCCACCGCTTTGGCTGCACATGCCTTTTTTCCATTCATTATATAGGTTTTACACTGCCATACGAATTTCCTGGACGGGTTATTGCTGTTCCACTGCCTTCTTCTGTATATATTACCGCAGTTCCCGCAGAAGACCTTGCCGCTGAAGGGGTATTTATTAGAATATTTCTGCCTGTCGCCTTCAACATTGTTATATTTTGCAGCCCTTCTTGCTTTCTCAGCCTGTACTCTGTCAAAAATCTCCTTTGATATAATCGGAGAAGGTTGTTTTTCTTTAATGTATTTAATATATGTAAACTCAATCTATAATTGATATTCGCTTCATTGATCATATAATCTCTTGTCTCCCTTCATTAAACCCATATTTGAAAGAGGCTCACCTTCCGGCAAGCCCCTGTATCATTTATCTATAATAAACTCTTTATCTGAATATTGAATTCTTTAAATACTGTAGAATCATCCGATAACGTAGCTTTCAAGACCACATATTTATTCAGGTAGGCAGAGCTGCTTGCTGCCTTTACGGTTGCGCTGTTCCCTGTTGACGCTGTGGTGGAAGCATATGGCGTTGAAGTCCCGTCCTGATTGCGGATAGACCATGCAACGGATTTGTCAAATATTTCATTTCCGTGTATATTAATGGAGTTTTCAATATCACAAAAAACTCTCTTGGTTATGTTTATTTCAAAACCATCTTCAAACATCATGCTTTTTAAATAAGGCTGAACGTCGGCATAAATAGATTTTATATATGAATTGGGGTCAGGACTTGAATATATTTTTATCAAGATATTATAAAACATATCAGCCTACCACCCTTATCCTTGGAGGCGGAAGCGCAAGCCTTATGGATTCGGGAATGTCATTTATGATTGTGAGGCTTTTCTCCCCTTCGGTTTTCTTTGTTATCCCTTCCAAATCCCTGTTGTTATAGAGGAAAACTGCAAGGTCGGCAGCCACATCATGATACTGTTCAGGCAGCACATCTATATTGCAGTAGCCTAAGATAATATCTATAGCTTTCTTAATGAAATGGTTGAGCAGGTTGTCTTTCGAGGTGTCTGAAATATCCATGCCAAGCAGCATTTTTACGATTTCAAGCACAGGCTACCCCTCCGTTTCCCTTATTTTATCTTCTGCGCAAACACGACCTACTTTTTTGTCCAAATCATATAATGCCTGAATTAGCTGTTCCTTTTTATACCCGATTCCGTTAAACCCACGCTCTTTTGCATAATCGGTCAATTCCTTATAGGTCATGTTTTCATAATTTTTTATTTCTTTTTTCTCTTCTACGGTATAGCCATTCTCCATAAACCAGGAAACAAGGTAAGGGTCATCAGTAACCCCTACCCCGTTTACAAAGTTTACGCCGGCGGATATACCGTTGTATTGCTTATTTTTCGAATATATCCTTGCCATAGCCAATACCTCCGTCATGCTACTTTAATGTTCCTGAATACTCCTGCCGCCTTGGTAGCTTTTAATGCAACAGCCGCCACCATTTCCACTTCTCCGTTCTTTACGGCTCCGGCTGTAGAAAAGTCGGGAAGCCATATCTTCACCAAGTCCTGATTTGCGAGGGATACGGCATGGAATCCATCCAAGGCTAACCTTGCTGCATAAAGGTCGGTAAGACCTGTCACTACATCAGTGCCATTTGGTTTCCTTGTATTAACGATAGAGACTACAGGGTCATTGCTTCCTGCTTTTGCTCCAAGGTCAACCAGTACAATTCCGTCATAGGCATCTACCTTCCTGCCGAATGCATCCTCGCTCTGAGTGAAGTATCCTGCTCTTCTTGCTACTGCTTTGATTTTAGTGATGAGTTTTGAATTCCCTCCAAGGAAGGTAGGCTTTTCATCAAGATTGGAGAGGAATTCATCCAGCAGGTCAAGGAACTGCTTATAGTTGGTATCCACTGCCGATGAACTGGACAGGTCTATATATGCTCCTGCGTTAAATTCTGTACTTGAACCTGTGATTGCTTTATTGAGCCCATCAAAGGAATTGGCATCCACAGCAGAATCGCCATTGATGATGGTATCATGGAATAACGCCCTTGCCGCCTTCACCTTCTGCTGAACCTGAAGGTTTACTTCATCCACCAGTCCTCCTGTGCTGGCAATAATCCTGTCAATCTGGAAGGAGCCTCCGAAGGGCTTTAACTCAACCGTATACCTCTGCTTTTCAACTTCCTGCGGGGTATATTCGCTGTTGATGGCCCTGAAAGCCGCTGTCGGCTGTGTGATCAGCCTTGTGTACCCGTATGTAAGTGTTGCGCCGTTTGTCCCAGGGGTAACAGCGTCATCAAAGGGTATGTTGTCCAGTATGAATGAACTCTTCCTGAATTCATCAATAACTCCTGCCTGTATATCATCCTGTGTGTTTAATTTTGCCTGTGCCAATGTAATCATAAAATCAATCTCCTTTCCGATGGGGCATATACCCCCTTTGAAACTGCGATTTTGTGCGCGTGACCCCCCGCCCGTTGCACATCATAAAAGACACAGAGATTTGACCGCCCCTACCGGGTATGCCAGCGGTCGCCATCCCTTGCAGTAATAGCGGAATGACAAGGAGTGCAAAGACTCATCAGATTACTTTCTGCGTGGGTTCCTCCCTTTGACAGAGGAAGTATGTGGTGTACCTCTTCGGCGGGTGTTATCTTTCCTTTGCGTTTGCACTCTTCACACAAAGGATGTGCGGCGATGTATCGGTCGCGTATGCGTTTCCAGCTACGGCCATATCGCTTACGCGTAGCAGGGTCTCTGTCATATTTCTCATAGCGGGCTGCTTCCTGCTTTGCGTGTTGCTCACAGAAACGTCCTTCGGTCAGCTCGAGGCAGCCGGGAAAGGAGCATGGTCTTTTCGGTTTCCTTGGCATAAGCCACCTCCTTTAGGGCATAGAAAAAGCCCTCAAAGGACTGCTCCCATGAAGGCTCTCTCTACAGTTTTTCATAATATAATTGTACTTGAGGTTTCTAAGAAATTCATCTCATAAAAATCTCATCTCATAGCTAGGCAAAGCAAAAGCCCTCACAGGATTTCTCCCATGCAGGCTTTGTGTATACATCTTCACAATACAAGCATATTACGGATATCAGTATTTTGCATCTCACAAAAATCTCATATATCGATGCTTATTGACTTTCTTTCCAATAAAAAATAAAATAGCAAGTAGATAAAACAAAAATGATTATTTGCTTGATACAAAAACTCCCCGCAGGGTATTGACAAGCCATATTTAAAGGTATATTATAATATTAACAATTCCCACAGGCCTCTGTCGTTTGACATGCACACTTAGTGGGCTTTTTGCATTTAAGGCTGATATAATGTTGTTCAAAGGTACTTATCTCCTTTCTGGGGTGTTAGTCTTCACAACAACATTATACCAGATAAAAGGGGGAAAGTACCTTTCTCTTTTCAAATCTATACATTCTCAATTTCCAATTTTATAGGGTTAAGATAAATTTTAAATAAAAGTCAATAAAATCAAAGGGTACAGGTCAAAAGTTGATAAAATTTTTGACACTACCGCTCCATTGGAAGGGGGTGCAATATGAAAGAAGCCAGAGACTGCTCAAACTGCGAACAGCGCGAACAATGCAAACAAAATATGCGCAGCCTGTCGGAAGAATTTAAAGCCTGCCGAAAAGCTTTCATTGCCCTCGGTGACGAAACAAGACTGCACATTATCACTGCTCTGCTTGAAAGTGAATGCGACGGCGTCCGTGTGGGTGAGATTACCGCAAAGACAAATCTGTCCCGTCCGGCAGTATCGCACCACATCAAAATTCTAATGGATGCAGGAATCATACGAATGCGCCGTGAAGGCACACCCGCAACTACTATTACCTTGACTACAACATATCTGAACTGAGCAAAATTGAAGCTCTTTTTGGACGCATTCGTGCTCTGGTAACCGCTGCCCCAGACAGAAGCGGGAATGCATAATACAGTAATCAAAAATTTAGGAGGAGTAACCATGGACATTCTTACAATGATAAAAAACCGCCATTCGGTGAGAAGGTATACCGACAAAAAAATTGAGGGAGAAGTCCTTTCAGCGCTGCAAGCCGAAATTTCCGCCCGCAATGCCGAAAGCGGCCTCAATATCCAGCTGGTAACCGATGAACCGCAGGCCTTTGGCGGCTTTATGGCACACTATGGGAATTTCAGCGGTGTTAAAAACTATATTGCGCTCATCGGAAAGAAACGCCCTGACCTTGATGAAAAAATCGGCTACTACGGCGAACGTATCGCACTGAAAGCACAACAACTCGGACTAAACACCTGTTGGGTAGCCCTAACCTTCAGCAAAGGCAAATGCGGTGCGAAGATTAATAAAGGCGAGAAACTCGTCTGTGTTCTTGCGGTTGGATATGGCGAGAACCAAGGCGTTCCGCACAAAAGCAAACCGATAGAATCCCTTTGCAAAGTGAACGGGACTATGCCCGATTGGTTCCGCTCCGGCATGGAAGCGGCAATGCTTGCCCCCACTGCAATGAACCAGCAAAAATTCCTTATAACTCTTTCCGGTAATAAGGTAAAGGCGGAATCCACCGGCGGCTTTTACTCAAAAGTTGACCTCGGCATTGTCAAATATCACTTTGAAATCGGTGCAGGCAAGGAAAACTTTGAGTGGACGAAGGACTGACCATTTATTGATGTGTTGATTTCATAAGCAGCAAATTTCAATTTAACGAGCAGGCCGGTTTCAATTGAAGCCAACCTGCTCATCTACCTTTTCTAAAACAAATCAATAAATCTTGTTTCTGTTGTGCCGTCCTCGTATTCAATGACCACCTCAACGCCTGCCTGGCCGTTTTCTCCTTTTTTGAGGTTTTCGGAAGCAATTTGCGCCGAAAAAGTGTAGTTCTTGCGCGTCGCCGGATACACCGTCTGCGACTGGCTCTTAGTCACACCGGATACGCCCACCGCCTTAAAGGAAGCCGTTCCCGAAACGCCGTTTTCGGTATCCACCTCAAACCCGGAATTGACCCAATAGGCAAAACCGTTGTCCGCCCTTGAATTGCGAAGATGATTGAATGGCACCATATCCTTGATCTCTTGCCGGTCAAGCAGGTCGGTGGACGACAGCGTATCCGCCGCCTTGTCCCACTGCGCCGAAGAATCGCCAAGCTCCTTAAGTTTTGTGAAAAGCTCAATCACAGTTTTCCACGGCTCCTGCAGGTTGTACTGCCGTCTCACGATGCGAGTCTTGATGGACAGACCCAGTTCCTTGTCGTCCACCGTTACGATGTCGCCAAGTTTCCATGATTCGTGCTCGTAGCCGGTCAGAGCCGACAAGTCCATGGCCGACAGCACATAGGAAACGCGGGGTTTGGAATATTCCGCAAGGCGCATCTGTGCGTATTCCAGCATTTGATACGGATTGCTGAAGGATGAACAGTCAAGCGTCGATATCCGCACCTCGCTTGAATAGCTGTAATCCTCCACATACTCCTTGCCTCCGTTGATAGAAGCAAAGGTCATGCCGTCCTTTCCGTAAGCATAGAGCCTTGTTACCAAATCTCGTGTATCTACCACCCTCTGGATGCTTTTTAAGTTTTTTCGGTATGAAAACAGCGCCCCGCTGTCCGTTCCGCTAAAGCTTAAGAGATGCACCAGATGGTTGGCGCTGTCAAACACAAGATCGCCTCCATAAATGTTCTGTATTGCCCGCAGGATGGCCAGCGCGTTTTTCTCGGTGCACTGCCATGTCCGCCTGGCGTTGACCGTTACATTGCCCACTGACCAGCCGGTGCCTTGAAGCGCATACTGCATCGGAACATCTGCAGTATCGGCATTGAAGTCCGCCGGTTCTTTTTCCCCGCTGAAGGACAGGTCGTAAAACGCCGCTTCGGCGTAAACCTGCGTGATAATGCGCCCGTCTTCGCTCTTGTTGTCTGTCAGGGTGCGGATCCGGTAGATATCGTTTACGATCTGAACCTGCTTTTCGTTTTCCAGCGCGCCTCTTTTCGGATCATGGAACGGCAGCTTGAACTCCAGCGTATCCGCGCCGTTTACCTCGCCGGTTACGATAATGTCAAAGGCATTTTCAAGAACAGCCTCCCATAAGCCATTTTCGTCTAGAACTACAGGACGGGCAAAGCCTAACTTTTCGTAAGGCGCTTTGGGAATATCATGAAGCTGAATTTCCAGGAGTTTCGGCGTTTTTGACGTGTCGGCGGTGACAAGGGTCACCCGAAACCTAATGTATTGGCGGTTAGGCGATTGCAGTTCTCCGCTGGTTCCCACCGCCTGCCATGCCGACCATTCCGCAAGGTCGTCGCTCGTACTGGTCTCTATCAAGGAAACTGACGTCACACCTGCGGCATATTCGCTGGTCACCGCCACACGCCCGTTGCCGGACAAAGCGCATGGTACAGCTTTTGTATATAACACGCCGCTTTCAGGATACACGCCGCCGGTTGCTTTAAGCGTAACTGCGCCCGGTTCGGTCAAAGCGTCCACATCCGCGCTTGTATCTCCGCCGTTAGCATAAAGAGATGCCTTAAAATACTCCAGCAAATCGTCTGCCATAAGTTGTGAGTCTGTTTCCAAAAACCAGTCGTCAAAGCCTCCGGCATAGTAGTAGGTATTTGCGTGCATGCCCATAATAATATTGGCGGTGCATTGACGGTTCAGTTCGCCTGTGAAGGTGCGCAGAGGCGACACCCATGTTGCGCCGTCGCTGCGGTCGCAGATGATGTTCTGCACCTTTTTGCTGTTTACTTCGATAATGGAGGCGATAAAATACCAGCCGCCGTTTTTCATGGTGATGGTGGCCGTTTCGCTCTGGTCATAAATAAGGTTGCCGGAGGAGTTGCAAAGCATCAGCCTGAACCTTCCCTGATACAGCGATACATAGAAAATCGGCTGGCCGTGTCCTTGGCGGGTATTGAATATTGGAATATAAGTCTGTCCCACCGAATACGTGGTAGGGTTAATCCATCCTCCTACAACGATTTTTTCTCCCAAACTGCTGAAAAAGCTGCCGTCGTTCGTGGCTATAAGGTGGGTCTTTTCGGTGGCAGGATTATTGATGTTCTGCCGGAAATAACGTCCGAGTCTGCCCTTTACAAGAGAGGCGGTGGTGCCTGACCAGCCGGAAACGGTAAAATGCCTGCCATGTCCCGACGAATCTGCCAGCCGCAGATTGCCGTCCGGGGCGCTTTCGTTGAAACGCCATAAAGCGGATGTCCTCGAAGTTATCGGGAACTCGCCGGTGAAATCCTCCTGATTTGTTAAAATTGACTTGATCGCCACCTTCATCACCTCCATCTGCTTTTCGCCTGTATTTTCAGTTCCGTGAACGTCGCGTCTACGGCTGCAATTTCAATGCTGTTTGAGCCCTTGCGTAATACCGGAAAGTTCAGCCCCCGAAGGCAGAGCAGGCCGTTTCGCAGGGTGTTTCCGGCAGCATCCGTAACCTTGGCTGTCACCATGCCGGTATCAATAACAAGTGTCTCGCCCTCCGCCAGCGCGCCGATGACGCGCAGCTCTTCGCCGTTGGTAATAATCGATATATAGCTTGAAGCCGACGCTGAGATTATGCCTTTGAGAAGATACACCGGCTCGGAATCCGCATTGCCTGTCAGGCGTTCCACTTCGCAAGTCCCCGTTTGGGAAAGAACAAACACTTCATCCTCAATCGCATATGCATATGGATCGGGGCAGATAAATCGAAGATCAAAGCTTCCCGCAGTCCGAAGCAGCCGCTCGCAGTCCACCGTTTCCGAAAGCCGCGCCTGAAAATACCTGTCAGGCACATCGTCGAGTATGAGCTGCTTCAGCCCGTTTGCGGGATTCAGCCATTCGGATACGTTGTCCAGCACCGAAACCAGATCAGCAAAGCTTCGCTGGGGAAGCACACTGCAGCTTAGGGTAATAGCGCGCTCGGAAAAATCGCAGCCGAAATCGGCAACACCCGCCTTGCCCGGTACCGTTTCAAAAGAATTGCGGAGGGAGGGGGATACCAGCCATCCGATAAGCCTTGCCCGTATTTTCATGCTTTGCGATGATATGCCGTTATATATAAACCCCATGTGCCCCCTCCTTTATGCCGTACTGAACCGGCCCTGCGCCCTTGAGCCGGTCTGGATAAGTTTATACAGTTCCTGTGAAATCCTTCGGATATCGTCCTCGCTTCTTACAATCATCTGCTGAACTAAAACCATCGGGCCGGAACTTAAGCCGCCGGATCCGCTGCGTCCGCTTATGTTGAGGTCGGGCGATATATTGAAGTCCGTCGGTACCGCATTTTGCATATCGTCCGCCACTTTTGCCATGGCCTTGTCGAAACCTTCGCCGATGCCCTGCGCCATATTGCCGCCGATGCCTTCAAAAACGGTAGACAGGGAGTGGATGCCAAGGAAGTTCTTCACGCCGTCCACAAATTCCGGAGAAGAAACTGCTGACCTTTTCCCACAGCCAGCTTCCAAGGCTCTTGATGCCTTCTCCCATATGCCCCGAACGATGTTCTTGCCGATCTCAACTACCGAAACGACCGCTTTACCCAAGCCTTCAATGATAGCCGCAACAATCTGAGGCAATGACTTCACAAGCTCAGGAATGGCTTTAATCAGGCCGACCGCAAGCTGAACAATCAGCGTAATTCCCAGTTCTATGATCTTCGGCAGGTTGTTCGTCATAAAATCAACGATGGACGCAATAATCCTCGGCAGGGCCTCGATAAGCTTTGGCAGGGCATTTACAAGACCCTGCGCCAGCCCTTCAATAATGGCAAAGGCCGCTTCAAGGATCTGATCCATGTTGTTTATGAGCGTCTCGCAGATAAGGATGACGGCTTCGACGATTGCAGGTATCAGCTCCGGCAGCGCATCTCCGATTCCTGCCGCCAGCGTCACAATCATTTGAACGGCTGCCTCCACCAAAGCGGGAAGGTTGTCGATAATGCCCTGCACCAAAGCCATTACAAGCTGCAGCGCGCCGTCGGTTATCTGCGGCAAAGCGTCGATTAAAGCCTGCAATAGCGTCATGACAATCTGCACTGCCGCGTCGATAATGACAGGTAGATTATCCACTATAGCCCCGCCGATTCCTTTCAAAACGCCGCCTAATTTTTCAAAACGCCCTCCAGCGTCGTCTGCCTGATCGGCGGCTTTTTTGATTTCATCGCCAAATTCGCCGGCCTGTTTTTCCGCTTCGTTGAACTCATCGCCTGCATTGTCCAGCGCTTTGTTGCTCTGCTCCAGCTCTCGCTCCATTTTGTTAAGTTCAGCCTTGGCATTGTTAAGCTGTATCTGCCAGGACTGAGTACGCCGGTCGGTTTCCCCGAAAGAGGAGGCGGCATTGGCAAGCGCTTTCTCCAAGGTGGCGATTTTTTCTTTCTGCGCATCGATCTCTTTGCTTAGTACCCTGTTTCGCACAGTAACAGCTTCAACTGACTTATCCTGTTTGTCAAACTGGGATGCGACAAGGTTCATTTCGCTGCCCAGCACCTTGAAGCTTTGGTTGATTTCCCGAATGGCGTTTTTAAATTCCTTTTCGCCTTCAATGCCGATCTTCAGGCCAAAATCGTCTGCCACAAAACCGCCTCCTTCCTGCAAAATTTATAAAAATTATTAAAGGCTATTGTATTTCAACGCGGTTTGGCATATACTAATAGTAGGAAAAGTAGGGATTTCCCTGCTTTTCAAATCCAATAAAGGAGGTTTCAGCATGAGCGTTCCTATAGTTGATAATGCAAAGGTAATGGCCAAAGGCCAGATCACGCTGCCAAAAGATATCCGCTCCAAACTTCGCCTTTCCACCGGAGACCGTGTCACTCTCATCTGCGAGGAAGACCGTGTCATCCTTATGAACTCTGCTGTTTATGCCATGAAAATGCTGCAGAAAGAAATGGAGGGCGAGGCGGAAAAAGCCGGGATCCGCAGTGATGACGACGTTATGGATCTGGTAAAGGACGTCCGCGCGGAGATTGAAGGACTATGAGAGTATTGATCGACACCAATATCCTGATCTCCGCATCCTTGAGCAGTGAAGGAACGCCATATCAGGCGTACGTCAAAGCCGTTACACACCCCAACCACGGTATGGTCTGCGATCAAAACATCGATGAGCTTCGCCGGGTATACAACCGGAAATTCCCTCACAAAATCCAGGCGCTTGAACGCTTTTTGGCGCTTGCGCTTACCGTCCTTGAAGTTGTTCCGACTCCTGCTGTTGACGTGTCCGATGAAACTCTTGTCAGGGACGTATCCGACAGGCCAATTCTCCGGGCAGCCGTTGCGGCAAAAGCCGACGTACTTGTAACCGGCGACAGGGATTTTCTTGAATCCGGCATCACAAACCCAAAGATCGTAACAGCGGCAGAGTTTTTGCAAATGGAATAACAGCAGCTTTGTAAAGCAGGGATTGGATAAATTCCCTGCTTTTTGCTGTTTATATTCCATAGGGGATCACATCATCGATGGTCAGCTCCCGTTTCGGTTTGGAAATACCTAAGAACTGCTTGTGGCACTCCCACAAATCCAGCAGGTATCCGATAGGCATTAGCCATACTTCCTCCTCTGAGCTGTGAAGCTGGACAGTGCCGTAATACAAAAGCCGAGTGAACAATTCCTCATCGCTCACCCGGCCTGTGTGTTTTTGAATCATCCTCACTTTGAACGTTTCTTTTCGTGCCTTTGAACATCGCTTCCATAATTGCGTTCTTGTATGCCGCCAGCTCCAGCGGAGAAGTAAGAAGCTCCACCGCCTCCTCGGTCAGAAGTTCCCGCTTATCCTCGTTTTTTAGATTGTGTATCAGGATGCTTTGGTTGGCTAACAGCGTAATCAGCCACACTACTTCATCCAGCGCCATCTCGGAGTTTTCTGTCTTCATCAGCTTGGTGCCGAGATTTTCAAGTCCGCCGTACCTTTTAGCGATTTCCTTTGTCGCTCTGGTGGTTAGAATAAGCTGATACTCCTCGCTGCCGATGCTGATGCTTGCGCGTCTATCAGCATCCTGCATTATTCACCGCCTCCTCCTACAGCAAAGACAGGTTCATATACCTGCGTATACCAGCCGGTAATAGTGGCAGGCAATACGCCGGGATCGTCCTCGCTGACCTCCGCCTTCCACGGATGCTTGCCCTGGCCGTCCGGCTTGTTGCGCCGCATGACTGTTCCTTCTATGGTTGGCGTTGAAAAAGTGATGCTGTCACCCTTCGTCTGCAGGTTTGTCGCAGGGATGCCGAATTTTACCCGGTACAGTCAGAAATACCTGTACTTGCCGTTGGCTTTTTTGGCTCTGAAGCCGATTGCCACCGGAGCACCTCCGTCCTCGCTGGCAGAAATCAGCACCTTGTTGTCGTCAAGGGTAGCTCCCGTCAAAACCTCGGCTGCGGCAACACCTATGTCTGCAACGCCGAGAGATAAGGTACCGCTTTGAAATTCCTTGACTACTTCAGCCGCTCCGTCATCAGCATAAAGCGTCGCCTCGGCCAGCACCAGTTTGCCGTCCACGCGCTGTGTTGCCATGAAGCCCACCTGTCCGGTAGCGGCATACAGCTCGTTGAGCCGCTTGAAGACCCTGCCCTGGCGGTCTGCCACCCAGTAGTAGGAAAAGTCGCCGAATACTATCGTCTTAGCTCCGGCGGCAATGGCAGGCATATATGCCGACGTCTTGACAGGCCGGTTGAGGATTGTATCCGGTGTTCCGGCGGTAACGGAATGCTGCCAGAGGTATTGGCCGTTGTTGTCCTTAAGCTTCCTGATAGTCTTGACTGTCGAATCGTTCATGATAAATACCGCGTTCCTGCGGTAGGGAGACTTAAGGCTATAGAACAAGTCCATTATCTCGTCAAGAGTAATGGCTGTCGCGCTTGCCGCGGTCACTCCGACCTCGCCGCCGCCGTTATTTGCCAAGATTCCTGTAGGCTTGCCGGAACCGTCGCCGACAAAGAAAGCTTCCTCCTCCTTTGCTCCGATGCGGCGGGCGAACTCTTTGGCAATATACTGCTCCAGATTGAATACGCTGTCATTTAAAAGTTCCTCAGACACCTTGATCATTGTCGCCAGCTTGTAGGCTCCAATGGATACCTGCGCAAAGGAGTCGTCGCTCTCCGGGATCTGGCCTTCTTCATCTACCCAGGATGCAGTGCCCTTGCTTGCCACCACCGGAATTTTCTTGTCGCCGCTGGACGTTATAATTACATTGGCAATCTGGCGGAAGATGTTTTCCTCTTCCAGCACTTCCACAAGAGTACGCTCAAACTCGTCGGGGACAAGGTATCCGCCTTCAGTGTCTTCTCCGATCTGCAGTGCGTCCTGCACGTCATATTTGCGTCTGCCGCGCATCATGTTCCAGAAAGACTGTCGGTATTCATCGCTTGCGCGTCCGGTTTTTTCATTATTGCCCGGTATGGAAGCAGGCTTGTCTGTGATGGGGGCATTCAGCGGCTTTGATAGTTCCAAATCGATGACCGCCTGACGTTCAAGACGTTCTATTTCTTTGCCGAGCACCACAACGTCAGCTTCCATTTTCTCATAGGTTGCGGTGTCCTCCGGTGAAAGCAGCCCGTCGCTTCCGCGTTTGCTGTCGAGGAAAGCTTTGGCGGTTTCCCATGCTTTCGCACGTTTTTCACGCAGTTCCAATATTTTGCTCATTGTTAAATCCTCCTTTAAATTTATGGTTTCAGCAAATTAAGCCGCTTTTCAAGCCACTCTGCTGGAGTGGCTTTGGCGACATCAATCGGGGTTCCTATTGGTTTTTCTTTAGGTATAAGTTTTTGCAGGATGGAATTTGTCACCGCTTGCCTGCTGAAAATCATTCCTTCCGATACTTCGAAATCAGCGGGAGACGATTCGTCCTCCATAAACAGGATGCCGTCGGCAAAGCCCAGTTCCACCGCTTTTCTTGCGTTAAACCAGCTTTCCGCATCCATGAGGTGCGATATTTTTGCCCGGGAAAGCCCTGTTTTCAGTTCATAGGCGTTGATGATGGATTCCTTTATTTCTTCCAGCATGGCGATGGCCTTTTCCATCTCTTCCGTATCGCCGATAGCTATAGTCATTGGATTATGGATCATCATCATGCTCACCGACGACATGAACACGTCGCCTCCGGCCATAGCAATGACCGACGCGGCGCTGGCAGCGATACCGTCAATCTTTACGGTGACTTTGCCTTTGTAATCCATCAGCATGTTGTAAATCTGATTGGCCGCAAATATGTCGCCGCCCGGACTGTTAATCCAGATCGTAATGTCACCTTCTCCGGAAAGCAGTTCTGACTTGAATTGTTTGGGAGTCACCTCGTCTCCCAGCCAGCTTTCCTCGGCTATGGGTCCGTCGAGGTACAGGGTGCGGCTGCCGTCTTCGTTTTGCACCCAGTTCCAAAAGCGGCGAGTTGGGCTTGGTTTGGATGATTTGCTCATCTTTTTGATCCCTCCGTTTCTGCATTAGATTTGCCTGCAAATGCGCCAGCGTCCTGAAGCTTGGTCATATTGCCGTTGATGAGATACAGGTCGCCGCCCAGCTCCGCAGGAATGCGGTTCATATTCTCAAGCTCACGGATATCGTTGGCCGACATCCAGCCGTTCTGCCTTGCAGTGGCATAGCCATTCATGCGGCTGGCATAATCTCCGCGCAAAAGACCGTCCACATTGAACTTGACAAAATATGTCCGCTTCTCCGACGGTAAAAGCAGCGCCTTTTGGATAGCCTGCTCCCAGCGCATCACCCACGGGTCGAGCGTATATTTGACAAACTCCAGCGACTGCTGCTCGATGTTTGAAAAGCTTGACTTTTCAAGGTCGCCTACCATATGGGGAGGCACGCGGAATATCCGGGCGATCTCGTTTATCTGGAACTTCCTTGTCTCCAGAAACTGTGCCTGTTCGGGCGGGATACCGATCTGCTGAAACTTCATGCCCTCTTCAAGAACAGCAATGCGGTGGACGTTGGCACTTCCCTGATAGACGGCGTTCCAACTTTCACGCACCTTTGCCGGGTCCTTGAGCACGCCCGGATGTTCCAGAACTCCGCCCGGGTTTGCGCCGTTTGCAAAGAAGGACGCGCCATACTCTTCGCAGGCAATGGCCATGCCTATTGCATTCTTGGCCATGGCAATAGGGGAGTAGCCAATCAGCCCGTCAAAGCCGAGTCCTGGGATGTGCAGTACCTCCTCGCTTCGCAGGTATACCAGTCCCGCTTTCGGATCCGTCCTGCTCTCCTTGCTGTCCCGCCGGTAGATGTAATACAGTTCTCCGTTTGGAGCCCTGTCCACCGTCATCTTGTTTGGCAAAAGGGGATAAAGAGCCAGCACCCGGCCTGTGCCGTCCCTGATAATCTGGGCGTAGGCATTTCCCCATAAAAGAAGATGACTCATCAGTGCCTCGCGGAACACGAATGAAGTCATCTCTGGGTTTGGCTCGTCATGGAGCAGGTAATACAGCGGGTGAGTGAGCGCTTTCTCTTTGCCTCCGTCTTCCTTATACCGGTACACATGCAGCGGAAGCCCTGCGATGGCCTCCGCAAGTATCCTTACACAGGCATACACTGCCGTTGTCTGCATGGCTGTCCGCTCATTGACCGTCTTGCCGCTGCTGGTGCCACCGAAGAAAAAGCTGTATGCATTGCCGAACAGGCTGTTTTTCGGCTTATCCATTGCTTTGAACAGGCGGGAAAATATTCTCATATAATCAGCAACCCCCTTTCATCGTAGATTGAGCCATTGCGATCATCTCCTCCATGGCGAAGTGCGCGGTCAAGCGCCATAATGAGCGCAACCGCACCGTCTATTCTCTCGGTGGACTTTTCTTTATCAGGCTTTATATTTCCGGCCGGGTCGGTTTTGACAAAGATATTGTCCATCATCCAGCGCAGTACCGGATATCCGCCATGGGCAATGCGCTCCTCCAAAGTCAGCTTCATAAGCTCTTTAGTAGGAGGCGACATGTCCTTGAACCCCTGACCGAACGGCACAACAGTAAAACCCAATGCCTCAAGGTTTTGTGTCATTTGCACCGCGCCCCAGCGGTCAAAGGCAATTTCTCTAATGTTATATTTCATACCGAGTTCCTCAATAAAGCTCTCAATGAAGCCGTAATGAACCACGTTGCCTTCGGTCGTGTATAAAAACCCCTGCCGTTCCCATATGTCATACGGCACATGGTCCCTCCGCACGCGCTGGTCAATATTGTCCTCCGGTATCCAGAAGAAAGGCAGGATCTGATATTTATCCGATTCATCCAGCGGCGGAAACACCAGCACAAAGGCTGTAATATCGGTAGTACTCGACAGGTCAAGGCCGCCATAGCAAATGCGTCCGCGCAAGCTTTCCGCATCGACAGGGAATGCGCACCTGTCCCATTTGTCCATCGGCATCCAGCGCACCGATTGCTTGACCCACTGGTTCAGGCGAAGCTGACGGAATAAGTTCTCCTCCGCGGGATTCTGTTTAGAGTTTTCAAAAGCCACCCTCAGTTTTTCAATATCCACAGTAATGCCCAGCGAAGGATTAACCTTTTTCCATACCTTTTCGCTCGTCCAGTCGTCGGTATCGGCTGCACTGTAAATAACCGGGTAGAAAGTCGGATCTATCTTGCGTCCCTGCAGGATGTCCTCAGCCTTTTGATGCACCTCCCAGCAGATGGAATTCCTGTCGGTGCCCGCAGTCGTGATCAGGAAAAACAGCGGCTGTTTTCTCGCGTCGCCGGAACCGTGAAGCATCACGTCATACAGATCGCGGTTCGGCTGGGCGTGAAGTTCGTCAAATACCACGCCATGGACATTAAGTCCATGTTTCGTGTAGGCTTCCGCCGAAAGCACCTGATAGAAGCTTCCAAGCGGCCTGTATACCAAACGCTTCTGCGACAGCATCGGTTTAATCCGCGATTTCAATGCGGGACATTGCTCCACCATGTCCACCGCCACGTCGAAAACGATGGACGCCTGCTGACGGTCGGATGCGCAGCCGTACACCTCGCCGCCATGCTCAAAATCCCCGCAGGTCAGGTATAAGGCAATTGCCGCCGCAAGCTCCGATTTACCTTGTTTCTTCGGAATTTCCACATAGGCGGTGTTAAACTGCCGGTATCCGTTTGGCTTCAAAATCCCGAATACGTCGCGGACGATCTGCTCCTGCCAGTCAATCAGCTCGAATGGCATCCCGTACCATTCGCCCTTGGTATGCTTCAGGCAGTTTATAAAGGTAACGGCAGCATCCGCCGCTTCCTTGTCGTATTGGGATCCTTCCGCCATAAATCGCGTAGGTTTATATCGCTTTAACTTCCGCAGCTTTGCCGCCTCCTTCCCTGAAAAGATGAACACGCTTTAAGTGAGTAAGAAAAAAGGAACCTCTTGCGAAGCTCCTTCTTACCAAGTGGATTTCTATGAAGTTATTTACGCTGCCAGCGTCTTTTTTCTATACCTCTGACCTCTCTGCCTGCGCCGTTGAATCCCGCACCGCTTTATTGAGAACGGAGATGTCAAAGCTCGCGTCCATATATCCCTGCCGGATTACCTCGTAGTAATAACGGCTCGGCGCTCCTAAAGGCCTGCCGTCATTCATGATATATGCCATGGCCGATACCCACTGTCCCTTGAACCGTACCTTAACCGTTTCTTTCCGGTACAAGTGCGGATATCCTTCATACCGATCCAGCGCTTCCTCATCATACGGTGTAATTTTCCAAAGCAATACCGGAACGCTTTCGCCTTTTTGCTTTTCTATCGTCGCCACCGCTGCGCCGTTTCCTCCGCGGAATAAGAGCCGATAACCAGTCAGTTTCGCGCTACCTAATATTTTTGCAGTAGGACAACGGTATGCCATCTGTTTCAAATTCAGGTTGCTTCCGTATGCCAAATAAATTGTCCCTTTTTCCTTGTTCATCGTATCTTCCTCCTTGTGTTTGCCGCAGGCAAGGGGCGGCTGTCCGCCCCGCGAAGCGCATTCATCTATGCCGCCCGAAACCGCCATGCCGCGTTGCCGCTTAGCGCCTTGCAAAGGTGCTCCCGGCAGTTTTTGAATTCGTCGCCGATAAGCCCTATGCGGTTAAGGTATGTCCGCATGGCGAATTTTTCGTTTTCAACCTGCGGCTTCTTGCTGGAAGCGCATTTTTGCGTCAGCACCTGATGGTTGAGGGCCAGGGCAAGAACTATGTAGCTCCTTATTTTCCCGGCATGCAGCTCGCTGTTGAAACCTCTTAGTTCAATCGTTCCGTTGCCGTTGAAAAAGCTATGCAGGTTCAAAAAGTTGTACCTACTGCTGTGATAATGTTGCCTGCGGCTTCCCTCATAGCCTTCATACCAGATGCTCTCAATGGTCGCCATGGTCTTGGGTTTTCTGCGGTTTAATTTTTCCACCAGCGCCGCGTCCATTTTCTTGCAGAACCGCATCCTGTCCGGCTCAATCTGCAGTGCCTTGTAGAGCAGGTCATTTTTGCTGGCAATGATGTTGATAAAATTGCGGATGCTTCGCGGCGTATGGCTTGCTCCGTCTATATGGACGTGGATGCCGCAGCTGGCGTTTGCAAAACCGCCTGCCCGGCGAAGCCTTCTGATCAGTTCCTGCAGGATTTCAATGTCCTCGCGGTAGGTCAGTATGGGACTTACCATCTCCACACTGTATTCCCTGCCTGCCTCTGCAATCCGGCCGCGTTCCTTTTTCTGCGTCCGGATGCTGCCGTCGCTCATGAATTTCCAGACCCGTCCGTCCGGCGCGATAACTTTATGCGTGTTGTAATAATCGTTTCCGCTTTCGATCCTCCCGCCCAAAAACTCCGCGGCGGTTTTTGCCGCCTGCGCCCTTGTAATCCCTGTGAATTCAACCTCGATTCCGAATCTCGTTTCAAGCATTGTGCTTTTCCTCGCTTTCCCTGTGTTTTCTGCCCTTTGGCAGTGTACATTAGGCCATGGAAAACACAGGATAGCAAGGCAATTTTTAATGAGTTTCCGCCGGATTTTGGACAATCTTTCACGTCTTAATTTGTGTACATTTACAGCCTCCTGATCACATCCTTACCATAAGCCGCGCCAAGAGAAGAACCGCACTCCCACTTTATATGTATGGTTCCGATATCATCCACAAAGGAAACGGTGCCTTTTTCTCCCGGTTTTAGCATGGAGTATGGATCATCCATACAGATAACCTCGACGCGTGTCCCCGGCGGATACTGCTTCTTAATCCGGAGGACGGTTTCTTTTGAAGGGAAGCCTCTTACACTCATTTTACATCATCCTCTCCCGGATAATATGCGGCATATTTCGGATAATCCATGCCGTCGGGCATTACCAACACTCCGTCCGGCTGCCCGCAATGCCGTACAAGTAAACAGTGCCATACGCCTTCATCGTCAATGCAGCAAAGCCGTTTGTTTTCCTCGATAAACCAGCGATCAACGCAGAGATCGGCAATGAAATTCTCATAGTCAATCTTAGAAAGCTCGATCGTTTTCACAACCACAAAAGATTTTCTCTGCTCATACAGATGAGGCTTCTGTAAATCCTCAATCCTGAACGGATGCCTGACAAAGAAGGCGGTGTTATGAAAATCATTCATTTTCATCCACCGCCCTTAAACTATGCCGTCTTGCTTCACTGTTCCTGAAAGCCCCGTTTCCGGACAGCCTTGAAAGCAATATCCTGCGCTCAGTTCTAAACTCATCCCCGATAAACCCCAACCGGAGCAGGAAGCAGCGGAAGGCGTATTTTTCATTGTCCGCCGCTTTTTCCGTACGCAGCACGCGCTTCTGCGTCTTTGCCTGTTCTGCCATCTGCCTTGCCAGCGTGACATACGTCTGTACCTCGTCGGCATTTAGGGTTGCGTTCCAGAACGGGAAAATGATTTCGTTGTTTTCAGCCGACACGGAAAGCTCCCGGTCAATCGACAGCACTTTCTTTATCAGCGTTTCTTTGCTGGCCAGCAGGTTTTTAAGGTTTTCGAGGCTTGCCTCGCTGAAGCTGTCTGCGGAAAGTTTAATTGTCATGTCTCCCTCTGCGAATAAACCCGCGATATTCAACGCATCGATCACCGGTCAGATGCTTTTGATTTCATCAAGGTCAATTTCCGGCGAATGAACCATACTGTCCCTGTCTACCGACCAACTGCTGCTAGGGCTCCCATCGCCTGCTTCGTAGGCAAATCCCGGCGCTCCGGCATAACGCACCTGGCATCCAAGGGCTTCAGCAATTACCGCAGCGATAACTTTTCTCTCCTGACCGGCAACCTTCTGTAAAAAGCGGAAGCTGTTATTCCTCATTCCGTTCACCTCCCTCCGAAAAAGCTGTATTGTTTCTGATGCCCATAAAAAATCCCACCTTTCTTTTTGGTGGGGTACATTAACGCTCTGTTTTGAGGGAAAAGCAAGGACATTTTCAAGCGATCTGTGTTTCCGGGTATGGAATTATTTCATCCCCGCGCAATAAGCAAACCGAGTTATCCCCAAACTGGGAAACATAGCGCTTTACTATCACATCGCAGTACTTTGGGTCAAGCTCCATCATGAAGCAAATCCGCCCGGTCTGCTGCGCGGCAATCATTGTTGTGCCGGATCCTCCGAATAAATCAAGCGCCAAATCTCCCGTATGGGAACTGTTAAGCATGGCCTTTGCCACAAGTGAAACAGGCTTCATGGTCGGGTGTTCCTCCGATACTTTCGGGCGGGGTATCTCCCACACATCCGACTGTTTGCGGTCTTTCAGCGGACAAAGGCGCGTCCCCTCAAGCCAGCCGTACCAGATCGGCTCATACTGGGTGTGATAGTCCTTGCGGGAAAGCACGAGGCTGTCCTTTTTCCATATAATCGTGCTTGACCAGTGATATCCTGCCTCCCGCATGACGTTCATCAAGCTGTCCCATTCCTGCGCCGACATCACCACATAGGTCATGCATCCTGCTTCTGAAACCTCACGTATGCAGTTAAAAGCGCGCAATAAAAAAGCGCCGAATTCCTCGGTGCCCATACTGTCGTTTAAGATTTGCCTCGGCTTCCAGCTTGGATGCCTGGCATCCGAACCGTAATCCACGTTCCAGGGCGGATCGGTGAAAACGAACCGCGCTTTTTTGCCGTCCATCAGCTTTTGCACATCCGAAAGCAAGGTGCTGTCGCCGCACATCAAACGATGCTTGCCTAACAGCTATACATCGCCCCTTTGTGTAACCGGCGTTTCAATCTCCGATACCGCCTTTTCAGCATCGAAATTGTCTTCTTTGACGTTGGCGGCAGTTTTATCGCGGAACAGCTCGTCGATCTCCGCAGCATCAAAACCGGTAAGCGATACGTCAAAGCCGTCATCATTCAAGTCCTTAAGCAAATCGGTCAAAAGCGGGATATCAAATTCGCCGCTGATTTTATTGAGCGCCACATTGAGCTCTTTTTCACGCTGTTCGTCCAGATCAACCACAACACAGTCGATTTCCTTGTACCCTAAGGCTGTAAGCACCTTATACCGCTGGTGTCCGCCGACAATGTTTTCGGTGCACTTGTTCCATATAACCGGTTCTACATAGCCGAACTCTTCGATAGAGCGGCGAAGCTTTTCATATTCCGCATCGCCCGGCTTTAAATCCTTCCGCGAGTTATATTTTGCCGCCTTCAACTTTTCTGCGGGTATTCTCTGTATCTCCATTAATCTTAACCCTCCATTCTGACAGCTCTTTCGCCGGTAAAGTCCTCCCAGCGTTTAACCGCCAAATCGCAGTAAATAGGTGACAGCTCCATCGCATAGCACTTGCGCTCGGTCTGCTCGGCGGCAATAATGGTTGTGCCGCTTCCGGAAAACGGCTCCAGCACAATGCCGCCCTTGTCGCTGTGCATTTTGATACAGCGCCATGGAAGCTCCACAGGGAACATGGCAGGATGCTCCTTGTTTGCCCGGACTGTCGTCATCTCCCATATGCCTGCATATCCCCATTTCTTTCGCTCCTCCTTGGCCAGCCGCTTTACAAATTTATAACTATGCCCGGCAAATGCCGAAAGCCACACATACTCCTGATCGTTGTATTCCTCAGCCTCGCCGTTTTTGCTGAATGCCGAAATATACTCATACTGCTGAACCGGCTTGTTTGAAACAAGGTGATAAGGTCCGACGCCGAAGTTCTGCCCCTGCTTCTTCCATATGCGGATCCATATAGGGCGATAGCCGTTGTCCAGAAACATATTTACGCTGTATACGCTGGTAGACTCAATGAACTGGGAACCGGTCGCGTATAGATCGCCCAGGTTCCAGCACACAATATTTGCATGTCTGCATAGGTTTTTAATTACCGGGTATGCGCCTTGAGATTGCCGTCCAGCACGTTGTACAGCCCGTTTTTGAGGTTGATGATAAACGGGTTGCAGTTGATTTCCCGGATTGGCTTGTAAATAAGCATCCGCCACTGGCCCTCGGTGTCGTTGATCGCAGACATGGTGGCGTACCGCTCAATGAGATGCCCGCGCACCCTGGCCGCCGCCTGCAGATCGGAAGCCGCTTTGTATACGCCGTTTTCATAGATGTAATAGCTCTCCGCTCCGTAAAAGGCATTGACGTTTTTGGCCATATGGTTTGCCAGCAGCCCCGGGATAAAGCGCAGGCCGCCGCGCTCGGAGGGCTCGTACCAGTCCGGCAGCTCTTCGCCCATGGTTTCGCGCTTTGTTTCCTTGCTCTCGCGGTATTTCCTGCATATGTCCCGCTGGAGCGCAGAAAGGGATTTCACCGCTGCTGCCTTAAGACCGAAATGCTCCTTCATTTCGTATTCAATAAACGTCCCGGCAACAACCGGATCCGTATTGTATAAAAAATCCCTGACAAACTCCTGCGCGGTCTGCACATTATCCACCGCCGATTTTGCAACCGGCTGCTCTGAAAGAAAAACGCGCAATTCCTCCACGGAAAGCGGCTTGTAGCACAGAGCGGCAGGAGCCTTGCATCCGCAGGAGTTGTCCTCCAGCTTGGGGCACTGAAAGCCCTTTTCCGCAATTGTTCTGCATGTTATGGGTTTGGTGCCGCTCTCCAGAAAATGATTGATCTTGTCCTGCGTTTCCTTATGGCTGTACTTAGGGTATGGCTTCGACAAGGCGTGGATCAGCCGGTCTCCGCCCTCAAAAACCGCAAGGTTTGCAATCATCGCATACCAGTCATGTTCAGAGAGTGTTTTTGCATTGTCCCTGCAGTGATGTATGAACAGGCATCGCCTGCCAACCATCTCAAGCCCTTTTCGCGTTCCTTTCGGAACCGGTGTTCCGGGCTTCGTCTCTTCCCGGATTTCAGACAATGCCGCCTCCAGCTCCGCCTGCGTATAGCGCAGTTCTGGGCTGAATTTGATGCATTCCACCATGACCGGCTCTTCCTTGCAGTGGTAAAACCCCGGCAGGCGGAGCACCCGGCTTTCGTTTATACAGGCCGGATCGCCGTTGAATTTTGCAATCAGTCGTTTTTGCACCCTGCGGAAATTTTCAACCTTCGCGTCCTTCATCAGCCAGTATGTGTGCAGCGACTTTTTCGTCCTGACAATCAGCGACGGCTCAACTGGAAACGCTTCAATTGCGGCAAGCTGCTCTTCAAAACTCAGGCTGTCGCACTCCACAAACTGCGCATTGATACGGGTAATATCCGCATCCTCTCTTCATCCACCAGCAATCCATTGTACTTCATCAAGCCGACATAAACGGCGGCGGGCGATTCAAGCTTTTCAACAATGAATCGGTGCTTCCGCAGATACCGGTCAAACCACTGATTGAACAGATAATACAGCCGAAGTGTATAATCGCTGTCTGCGCAGGCATAGCGGATGGTTTCGGAATCCTGCGGATCCAATTCGTCAAAATACCTGCCAGCCGTCATCGTTTCAAAGCTTGGCAGTTCCACGCCGAACAGCTCCGGCACCAGCGTTTTCAGCGCGCTGTCGGCAAGTGTCCTAAAACTCGGCCGCAAAAACTATTTTATCAAGCAGCGCCCTGCCAGTAGGGTCGTCGTCTCTTTTTGCGCTGTATTGCTTTTTTATACGGGGATGGAATCTTTTCCGGCGTATAGCTTTTGCCTAATGTATATTGGCAGAGAACCGCTTGATATTGTATGAAGTCCAGGCCATACAACATCAACCTCGTCAGCTCCAACCTACACGGCAGCACCCGCTTCACAGATCAACACATGTAAATTAGTCCGGCAGGTGTTGTCATGCCGAATTTTCTTTTTGCTGTTTATCAAGAATTCTTCTGTCTTTACTTTTTGTGATATGCAGTGCAACGTGATTACCGCCTTTCTATTCAACTAACAATGTTGCGTTTTATCGAAATATATTGAAGAGAAGAAAAACCTTGAAGCTTTCTTTCATTCAAAGCAGTAATGTCTCAAAATACCTTGAAGTAGTATTTTTTATTAAAAATAACCCCCCCGACATTTCTCTCTATCAATAAAAACAATATGGAGGAGTATTTTGTGACAATTATTTACTCTTAATATTGCGAAATAATTATCCACCCGTAAAACGGAGTTTTTTTATTGGAACAACTTTTTTGGAGGTAGTCCCATAATAAAATATCCCCCAGAAAAAACCTCTGGGGGATGCCAATAATATCAAAATTAAAATCTATTGTTTTTGAAAATCTTTATCTTCAATTATCAGTGGTATTAAAGCTGGTTTTTCATTATTTTATTCGGTAATTTTTATTTTGCTTACAGCTTCGAATTCCTTTTGTAATTCTTCAATCGACCTTTTCTTTTCTTTTAAATCGTTTTCAATTTTTTCAAGTTTATTAAGTATCTCCCTTGCCTTTTTTAACTTTTCAGCTTGTCTAGGATCATTTGCACTGTAAACTACAATCTTATCCTCTATAGCAGATTTTGAAATGCGAATTCTCTCAGCCAATACATCTTCCGAACTTTTAGGATATAGTTCTGCTTCCATTTTTCCCAATTCTATAGCTTTTTGTTTTAATTCTTTACCTTTTTCTATTGATGGATTTTCGGATTCAAAAAATTCTTTTTCTTCTTGCTTGAATTCCTCTCTAAGTTTATTATAAATTTTTTGTAAATCATTCTTTGATACTCCTGATGCCATAGCTCCTAAAACTCCTATCATAATAGCTATTATCGTTGTAAAAACTATTGTAAATATTCTCCTTTTACGTGTCATATAAAAAACTCCTTTCATAAATATTTTATATTAATTATTGATTACGAACCACTTTTAATTTGAATAGTTATAAACCAATCACTTCCTTCCCCTCTATTTCTTTTATTTACAAGATAATCATATAAAGAACCATCTTTATAAAATCCCGAAGAACTTGTTGAATGTTGTGCATAAAATAAGTCATTAACACCATTTGAACTATTATAGCCATACTTATGTATTACTTGTGAATGATATGACTGACCATTACCTCTGTCAACGTGTTGTACTATATCTCCTGGCCACAATTCAGAATATATAGTACTAAAATTATCTATCGCAGTATCAACCGTGTATATTTTAAATCTATATGCCCTATTATATCCATCATTATTATAATTAGCCCAATGCTTCCTAAACCAATTTGCTGACGTCCAAGAATAAGACCTGCTACTATCACTATACCAGTACCAAGATGAATTATACCCTGGATTAGGTGAACCTTGCATACTCATTCCGCCATAGTTAACAACCTGAGAAGCAAAGTTTGTGCAATCTCCACCCATACTTGCATAATTGGTATAATTTGTATTCCCAGGCCATGCTGCATAAGTCTCTGCATACCATTTTGCATTATTTCTGTTGTACGAAGAATTTGTGTTAGATGTTGTAATATCTCCTTTCATTACACACAAAGCGTAACTGTAAGAAGTACTTGAACCGGAATAACTATATACCTTGACATAATAAGTTCCACTTGATGAGGCTGTGTGTTTTATATATTCATTGGCATTCCCACCTTTTGTTGAACTTCCAACTTCTGTTTGACTGTTGTTGTACAGTTTAATATCATAATCACAGCCTGATGGGATATCAGCTAAATTTACATTTATAACTTGTCCATTGGAAACACTAAAACTGAAATAATCAATGTCACTTGTAGAAGATATTTTCCCATTCATTTCAGTGCCAAGTGTTAATGAATTAGCAGTGCCAAAACTATTATTACTTTCACTTTCAGATGTGTTTGCATATACAGGAGTCGCAGTTATGATTATAGAACTGATAAGTAAACATATACATATCAATCTGCAAAAAAATCTTCTTTTTATACATTTTTTACTTTGCATTTGCATAATTTAAAATCCTCCTTTTCGTAACTTTTCACATTTACTTTCAAAAAACTTTCATTTCATTATTTTGGTAATGTCAGTTTAAGGAATAAATGTCTTATTTTAATAAGTTACGGTCTTGCTGTAAATCGTACCAGATTCATAGCCACTGTCGCCAGATACATAGTAATATGTCTCAACCCTGTAAGTCCCACTGGTCACCTGATATGTTTCCAATATAGATGTCGACAAAGATGTTGAAGATTTCGACCAGCTTTTCACGTTTGACCATGATCCGTTAGAATAGCGCTGCAAAGTAGATGTAAGATAAATGCTTTTTCCGGCCGGTGTTTTTTGCACATACCCGTATACAGTGGCCGTTCCGCTTGATGAAATAGTCAGCGAGGTGCTTGCCTAGTTGATGTAAACATACTGAATGGACACCACTGACTCCTGCGTTGCGCTAGTTTCTTCTGCAGCCAATGCTGTCGATGTTAATGCAGAAATGGCAAGCAAAGTACTCAATGCGGCAGATAAAAGTTTTTTCCTAAGCATGTTAAAGCCTCCTTTGATTTTGTTTTCAATAAATAAAACAAATCAAAAGAGGCTTTTGTGACAGGAAATAATAAATTTTTTAGAAAAATTTTCTGAACTTTATGGACTTAAGTCCGTGCCTGTAATTTCAACGCTTTCTGCGATCTTAAACACGGTGTCTCGATCTAATGTTGACGATACCATATACGTATACTTATCATCGTGCCATAGCAGGTTTTGCACTCCTTGATTCGAATAATACTTGGCCGGTAAACCTTTAAACTCAAGTTCTTCCAGTTTTACGCCTTCTGTATTTATGTTCATTGATACATTCTCAAGGCGCTGCTGGCTGTAGGATATAAATTCGTCTCCCTTTTCATATTCTAGCAGAACAAGGCCGTCTGTTTTTTTATTGACCAGTTCAAAGCCTTCCGGTATATAGGCCGGTTCATATATGGCAAATCCATCGGCCGCATCCTGAGATGACCGGCTTTCATCAAAGAATATATGGGTGAATTTTTCGTACACCTCGGTTATGAATTCAAACACCGCAGCACGCACAGCCGATACGCTCATTGCGGACGCAAACAGGATAATTATTGCGGCAATCAAAGCAACCGCCCGTCTGCGCAAAAAAGCCATTCCTCCAACCGGGCTTCTTGTTTTGCTTCGGCATATAAGCTTTTTCATCTTTCGTTCAAACTCATTTGAGAACTCATGCTCTATTTCATCGTCTGTAGGCAGGGCTTCTATCTCATATATGTCCGCTTTAATAACGGCTTCTTTAAGTATATCGTCCGTAAAACTAATTGACATCGGCGCTCTCCTCCCTTTCCAGAATTTCCTCAAGCCTGCGTTTTGCACGCTCAAGCCGTTTTCTGACCGTCGCCTCAGATATATCCAACATCTTTGCTATTTCCTCATTTGAAAACTCTTGAACATATTTCAGTGTCAGCACATCTTTATATATAACAGGCAGCTTCAATATAGCTTCTGCAAGATAATCCAAATCGCCTGTTTGTTCTTGTTTTTCTTCCGCAATACTGAATTTCAGTTCTTCTAGAGGAATTGCGGCATATCTTTTTCGCCGATTATACATATTGATGGCGTTGTTTCTAACCATAGTAACAACGTAGCTCTTGATTTTGTGACAGGAAATTTCCCCCACTTTATCGAAATTCTCAAGAATTTTCAAAAATGCCTGATGTACAGCGTCTTCCGCGAGCCGCTCATCGTTTAGGATGCGGTTGGCGACGTAGAACATAAGCTCCTGTATGTAACATAAAGCAATTCAAATTTATTTTTATCCTCTTCGCCGTCAAGCATCGCCAGATATATTGGAAGCATTTTATCACCTCAATTAATAGCCCTGGTCATAAATAAGCCATGGGCTGTTCTTATTGTCCCGGATCAGTATCATGCTCCAGTTTTTATAGATACCCTCATTCCACGGTCCCGTTTCATTTTCGGGATAATCTACATTGAAGCTCACCTTAAAAACAATAATGTTTTCCTGTTCAACATATTTCCCACCAGGCATGTAGTTTTTTCGCATACTGTCCTGGGAATCATAATCAATGCTTAAAAGTGTGCGTTTTTCCTTACCAAATAATATTACGTTGCCGCTTTTTACCCGCTCAAGCGTGAGGCCTTCCCTCGGGTATAATGTTGCAAGTATTGCCTCGACGTCCTTTGCAGCAACAGCCCGATAGTATTCCTCCACAACCGCACGGGCTTTAGCCACCTCTTCTTTCGTAAACTCCGGCATGATTTCTTTCGGTATATTCCCCATTAAAGCATTCCATTTATCGACAGACATTTGAGCTTCTTTGATTGATTTCTCGATTTCCGGACTTATATCCTTGCTTCCTTTTAGTAATCCCTTTACAATATCTTGGCAAAGGAACATGGCAATGTTGCCCCGGAGTCCTTTATCTTCTTTTTCAAGTATTTCAATAAGGTATGGGAGAGCTTCTTTGCCCATCTTCAAAATGTTTTCATATTCTTTTTTATGTATATTGATATAGGCATACGGATTCGATGCCTCCTGTGGCGAGGACATTATCGCGGCGAGATTTTCCTCTATAAGTCTTGCAATATCATTGTGATTTTCCCCCAATGAAATATTGTTTATAATATCGATAAGTCTTCTAATTGTATCCGCATTGTATGCAAAATGTCGAACATCTTCACCAATAAGTTTTTCTGCCTCTGCCCTCGTAAGGGTAAAGATATATGACACCTCGTCATAATCACCGGTTTTATCTATAATTTTACAGCTAATAATATCCACATTGTCAATTAAACTAAAGAGCACTATAGAATTCCGATAAAATGCATCACCACTTATAGCGTCACGTATTTTAATGACTGAAGCGTCGTTCATTTCATAATAAATCATTATTCCATAAGGCAAATTAGCCGTCTGAAGCTCTACAGTATCGCGTACAATACCTTTAGTCAGAGGCATTGCATCAATAAGCTTAATAACTTTATAGTTGTTTCCCACATAGGGGGTTTTGTTATCCATTAATGTCTGGATTGGGTAACCAAGATACAAATCAGGAGCAATTTGCTCATGTTTAGGGTCTGCAACAAAAGCAACTACAGCTATGCAAACAGCTACAACTGCAATCATTATGACCCAAAATGCTGGTTTCTTAAAATTGAGTACATTTTTTATTCTAGCCTTTACATGGCTCTCGCCGAAGGCTAAAGGATTCGCCGCCAAAAGTCCTTTTCTTTTCACCGCCAGTGACAAAAGCGACCCTGAATAGCCGCCCTTTGCGCCCTCGCCCAGCCTATTTAGCACGCTCTCATCGCAGGACATCTCCATGTCCCGGCTCATGAGCGCAAAACACAGCCACATAAGCGGATTGAACCAGTGAAGGATGAGCGCAAGAAAAGCAAGCGGCTTTATCAGATAATCCTTCCTGCGGATATGTGTGCGCTCGTGTTCCAGTATGTAGGACAGGTTCGCATCCCCAATATTTGCAGGCACATAGATTTTCGGGTGTATAAAGCCACATACGAAGGCTGTGCCGATAGCATCGGTTTCAAAGACATTGGCCTCCACGCGAGTCGCAGTCTGAAGTTTTCTTTTGATTTTTACATAAGAAACGATGCTGTAAATAAGCAGTGCAACAACCCCGGAAATCCAGATAAAGCTTAAAACGGACATCCATATCTCTATGGGATTCACGCTTGCCACCGGAATGGCCGGAGGCAGAGAAGCATTCACCGCGCTGTCAATGCTGCCAATACCGGACCGAATCACAGGCGTCTGCATCAACCCTATATTCTGCGGTACAAACTCAGATATTCCGCTTCCTTGCTTCACATTCGGGTTTATCAGATTGAAAAAGCTAAAAGCTGAATCAAAAGAAAATGGGCATGCAAGACGGAAAAGCACAGGAACCCAAAGAATATAGGAAAAGACCTTTGGTGCTTTTTTTAACAATAGGCGGACAAGAATAACGCCAATAGCTACACATGATGCAGTGATACTCATGTTCACAATAGTTATAAATAAATCTTGCAGCAAGCTCATTTCACCGCCTCCTCTATAATCCGCTTCAGTTCCTCGGCCTCCTGTTCAGAAAGCTTGCGGCCACTTAGGAAGGCAGTCAGAAATTTCGGCAGCGACCCGTCAAATGTTTTTTCCAACACAGCTCTGCTTTCATATCTCTGTACATCTTCACGCTTAACCAATGCAGTAACAGTCGCATCCCTGTTTTGCAGGATACCGCGTTCACAGAGCTTTTTTAATACGGTGTAAGTGGTAGACTTTTTCCAGCCGAGTTTATCCGCGCATAACTTTACAAGCTCAGTGGAATTGATCGGTTCATTATCCCAGATTATACTTACAAATTTATACTCCGCATCAAACAGCTTATATTTTTCCATATAGTTACCTCCTTGGGTTTATTTTAATAGACCTAATTAAAGTCTATCGCGTTCGACCCAATATGTCAATGGCAAAATATGAATTAAATTGCATTTCTGCAGATCATATTGATTTTGCTAAAGCATAAAAAGATTCAAGTTATGGACATGTTCCCGCGAACGAGTCAAATCATTTCAAATCCCGTCTTTTCCGTCAACACAACCCCGCCCGCCAAATGCCGCCCCGAGAGGCTGTGGATGTGTTTCCACATACAGTCAAAACAAAAATACAGCACTTCCCTGTATCTCCACCATCCGCTGACACACTTTCTGTAGATGGCAAATCACCGGAAAACCCTGTATTCAAGCCGTTTTTCAGGTGCTTATTTGTTTTTTACATTTTGCATCAAGACCACGCACTCAACGTGCCTTGATGGTATGGAATAGATAAATTGCTCAGTAAAATACACCAAAAAAGATGGTAAGTGTCTCAAAAAAATAACTTACAGTCATCCCAACTTATCATCAAAACAACTATGAGATACCAACACATCTCGGCTCTTTGTAAGAATTCCGCTTTTTTAAAAACTATAGATGGTAAATTGGGTACTTGTTACTGCTGGTATCATGGCACTTAGCTCAAATAATACAATACATATCGTCTTGAATATCGACTATCATTAGGTTCTGGACGGTAAATAGACTCGTAATACTCCCGTTTTTCATCAATACAAATACACAGTAATTTGCGATAACAACGACAAATCTCGGTTAAGAAGTCTTGGCGCACCCGAAGTCTAAAGCCAAGTGACAGTTTCTCCCGTGTGTAACACTCATCCTGGTAGCCTTCCTGCCATGCCTCATACTTGGCAACAACTTCGCCATTTCTGAGAAGATTCAACCCTTCAAACGACAGATTGAATTCCTTTATGATGAAAGAGGTCAGAGTACACACATTTAAGTACCCCAAAAAAGTTAAAGGATTCTCGTGCTCAGCGATAATCGGGATACATTCGTCTGACTTTTCCAAGACTCTGTGTCCTCTACCAGATAGTTCTGTCTGAGTCTGTTTAATTGTGACAGACATTGAGGAATTTGGGAGGATTCTCTCGGTCCATAATTCAAGTTCATCTAACCTATAGGATCCACCGTACACCTGTTGAGGGATCAGAAATCCTTGCAGGGAGATCTCTTGTCTATATGGAACATTGTACGTTTCTTCCTTAGCCATTCTCCGCTTCTCAAATATTGTTATCCATTCTCCATCATCACCCTGGATTCTTGTATCTCCAATTTCCAGAGATTTGAACGCGTCCAGCTCGCTGAACCAGGCCTCTTTGTCATGGACATTAAGTGGCTCGATGTCTAGAGGGCGCGGCATTAAACCACAGAAAACATATTCCGGATCGGCAGGCTGGATTGTCTGCCAGAGCCAGTTAATCTGTTCTTTGCTCATCTTCAGCTTTATAGCCACTTCGTCCAGTATGCCCCAAAGAGTCTCTGTAACAAGTTCCTGAAATTCGGTTGTAATCCAGACAACAGGCCAGCCCTGCGGATGTACATGGCCGTACCAGTCATCTTTTACACGGTCTCTCTCATCATCTATCGACCATTTTTGGGCAATCAGTCGTTCTTCAATGGCAGCCACAAGACTCCCCGGAGGTACTTGAAGAATTTTCTCCATCAACTCTACCTGCTTGGAAAAATCAAACAGGGTGTTTCGTTTTAGAAAATGCTTGAATTCAGGAGTAGAACAAGACGGAAGTATATATGACGAATAATATATGGCATCTGAGTAATTCCTATCGATACGCTGGACAGAACTGTTAACGGAAGCTTCAAGAGGAGAAGCTTCGTCCACACGGCGAAGAATACGCAGAACTGTTTGACGGCAGAAAAAGTCCTCCCTCTCAAGAATTTGGGCGAACACCTGCTGGTGCGGCACCAAGAGCTGGGGACAATGGGTAGCAAGACAGTAAAATACCGTCAGCAAACGACGCAGAATCCTTCCGGAAGCTGATACCATCCTGGTAATAAGCACAGGTATTGCCTCATCGGGTCTGGCAATCGCCAACTTCGTCACTGCCCTGATCAATCTCTCGCCGTGATCAATCTCAGAAGTCGACAACTCGTCCACAACAAAATTAAGAATGAGCTGGTTGGCATCGGCGGACGGTTCCTTGTACTCTTTCAGCCATGCATAGTTATCATTCTCAGGCAATTGCGCAAACATGCTTTCACAATGCGTCAGGAAGTCATTGAATACATCCTCAAGCATTTGAGGTTCATCCAGCACATCCAGTCCAGAAGCCGCAATAGGCGGTGTATCATAGCCACCACCGGAACCGCATGTTGATTCATAGCATTCCTTTAGGACAAACTTCTTCGCAGTTTGTCTGTCCCTTGCCGCTACTGCCGCCAGATATTTTCTGTTATCTCGCCAACGGGACCAGCTTCCATAGCAAGCGTATGCTATCCCGAAGCACGATATGGCGTTAGCATGATCTCCGAATTCCACAAAACGTTCAGCTAATTGTTCAATTACAGTTGCATCCTGCCAACGACCTTCAGACTCAGCATATTCCTTGATCGATATGAGGTCTTCTAATGTCTTGGCAGTCGTTATGTGATGTCTTAAAGAGGTATTTACTAGATCCCGTTCGTAAAAATGCTCATTCTGGTTCTTCAGCTTGTCAAGCGTCTTCAGAAACTCAGTAAATGATACCCGACATTTCTCAGCTATGCCTTCAATGGTTATGCTTTCACCATCCAGTTTGAACTCTGATGGCGGCTTAGCCCATGAGTCAGCATTGTCATTCTTAACATTAGTGCTACCAGGGATGCCGAGCTCTTTCTTCAGGTCTTCGGGCCAGTGCCTAGGTGTGATCTCCGTTAGTATGAAGCGTCGGAAGCGGTTTTCGAATTCATTGTAGATTTCTACTGAACAGGATTCGTGCACCAAATCGACGATGTGCTGCCTGGTTTCCATAATTTGATTACAATGCCTACCATCTTCGCTAAAGTGATTGGCAAAGAGCTCCGTGAGACACCAGAGGTACTCGGGGTCGCCCTCTTCCATACTAAGAATGTATTCCTCAAGGCAATCCTGCATCTTCCATCTTGCTATAGATCGTGAGAAATGAGTTAGCAAATCAAACGCGGCCTGCCGATTGACTTTTAAAACGGCCGCGAAAGCTTTCTGGGGAAACCACTTGGTCTCCCTGCCATCCGTAAGATGTGGCATCCAGTCCACCATTGACAGCACGCGAGCACACCGTTCAAGTGCCAACTTAGGCTGACGCTGATTGACGAGATTAAGGATGTCGATCAAGTGTAAAAGGGTGATATCCTTGTGATACCCATATATTTGCGATGAGCGTATGCCATAGCGGAGCCACTTTTCGGCATCATCACGCATACCACACTTAGCCATAATCGCTGAAAGCCAAATGAAATGATCCGAACGGGAACCACCTTTAAGCAGGGTTGACTTCTCATAGGTTTCGGCACAACTTCTCAAAATTGGAGCGAGCCTGGTGCCCACTTGCGGAATTCTCGCAAGGGTTTCCCAAATCCGAAGCTCAAAACCATAATCTTGACGGGATTCCCCTATTCCGAAATGTGTGTTCCATAGTATAGAGTCACGTAGGGAACCCAAGCATATGACCCATTCGCTCAGACGCTCAGGAAAGTACTTCTGTACCTGCTCAGTTAGAAGGCTGATAGATAGCTGTAGTACTTCTCTAATAAGCTCAATCGACTCAAAAATTCTTTCGTCATCCCCCTGTTCGGCCTGAACAAGAATGTTTATACTCTGCCGCGCTTCTTCATACCAATCATGATCAGTACCTCGAAACGACTGCCCGATGCAGTGGCAGGCCACGAGCAAATGTCTAAGAGCCGCGTTCCAAAGTGTTCGAGCTGTGCCGACCGTGGCGAAGAGGCTTGCATAGGCTTCCTCGTTACCCTCATAAGCAACAACAATGAAAGTGTATACATAGTGTCTGAACATCGGATTGCTTGGGGAAACGTAGTCTGGTGCCACCGTCTTTGGGGCTTCGATAGTGCCTGCAATCGCAGTCACTATCGAAGCCGGCATGCCCGCCTTGGCGGCATAAAAAGCAAGCTCGACATTACCAGAAGGCTGCTCCTGTTCCCAATACTCAGACACGGCAGTACGTAGCTCCTCGATTAGGTTATAGCGAGCAAGAGCACGGATCAACAGATACCGCACCAAGCTGCTTGGGAATACTCTTTTCACACGCTTTAGCCGCTTCCACTTTTCCGAAAAGCCAAATTTAACAAGTGTATCGATGTAGGCATCTAAGTGTGGACTATAGCTTGGGGAATATAAGTCCTGTTGCTCCAGAATTCCGAGGGAGAAGTTGAATTGAGCAAGCCATCGCAACGGACGCGCCTGATTATCCTTATAAATACCTAAGCATCGTGCTATGCCAACTACTTGCGACCGTTTGTCATCTGCATTGTCAGAACGAATACCTCGAAACTCGTTTGTGAAAACATCAAAGAGACGCCGTCCAAGCTCAAATTTCCCAGCTTCGGCCAACCTATACATGACTGCAAGCGAGGTGCGACTCTCCACAAGCCAATGATTCGCCTCTGGCGAATACGCAAAAGTGATTACGTCTTGTTCTCGCCCCAGAGCGAGAAGAGCATCTGCAAGTATGGCTCGATTGAGATTATACTCAAGGCGCTCACCTGTTCTATACTTCAATGCCCCAAGACGACTCAGTTGAACGATATCTTGCCGATTGAATGCTGCTTCAACAGCCCAGTGTATTGCATCCATAATTTCTGCAGATGGACGGCAATGCAGTAAAGCACGATCAACGAATTCTTCATTTACTTCATCAAGGACATATGTGTAATCTTCTGCATCATAGCAGTATTTAAAAACGTGGCCAAACCAGCGAGGGGAATCCTTGTTATCCTTTAAGAAGGTACAGATATTATTTCTTATTTCTTTAATCCAGCCGTCAGAAACCTGACTAATCACGAACTCACGGAAGCTGTTGTGGAACACAGTCAATCTGCCGTCAGAATCGCGGAGCAAGTGGCAGATGCATTTGTAGGCATCTTCAAATGCTGGGCGATTAAGTGCCGCGATCTTATAGAGTTCATCCCTGTGCACACTAAAGCGCATACAAGCCATAGCTGCACAAAGGTGCTTTGCCTCCCCCATACCAAATCTCTCAAACTCGTCCCAGAGTAGTCCGTAGTAATTCCGAATATCTCCACCCGAGGCCGGAGTTAGAGAAGCAATGGCCTCCGTCAATGACTCACTTGAAATGAGGATTTCAGCCGCATACCGCAAATATAGAGGTAGGCCTTCACACCTCTTGTGAATCTCTGCAATGTCAACATGTGTCAGGCCTGAAATACCCCGCTTATTTTCCAGATAGTCTCTCGTCTCGGCTTCTGAGAATAGCGGCATCTTGATATGGCTATCCGGGCACTCTCTCGCTCGCTTAAGAAAGTATGGCCACTTATGTAATTCCTGTGTACCAACAACTATAGTGACACCCTCAGGGACACTTGAGGGCAATGCCGAGATCACCGTTTCTCTGATTTCCGGCTCAAGTCGTTCAGCGTGATCCAATCCATCAAGGAGAATAACAAATCTGCGACCATGATCTACAAAGAACCTGGCCAGTGTTGTCAGGCATTCGAGGAAGTTACGTTCGCTGTAATCAAAACGTCTTTTGAGTACATCCGGATATCTCCGGTGGAACTCACTTAGAAGGTTGGCACGGAGGCTTTCGGCCTGAACACGCATTCTTTGGGCGTTATCATTGACTCCTACGAAACAGTAGTATCTGAACACTTCATACGTAGAACTACTAAGCGCATCGAAGTACATAGTCAGCGATGTTGATTTCCCGCTGCCAGGAAGTCCGGTAACAATCAGATATCCTCCATTAATATTTGGCAACACCCTGTCTAGTTGCTCTGAAAGGGACTTTTGTTCCACGAAGTGGTCTTGGTTGACGGGGAATACCTGGGGAATGAGCAACTTGCTCTGGAGTCGCTCTAGGAGGCTGTCAATAGATTGGGCGGTAATTTCCTCTCGAGAGAAAATTGCGTTGTTCTTAATGGTTTCCTTTAGGTCTAAGAAGACCGTGTCATCAGATAGCCCCAATTCCTTGTCGAGAAGAACCGTTCGAATATATTGCTCCAGCTCCGACAGAGTCGGCTGTCGCAGTACAAACTTGAAGTCTGCCAAGAATGCCGCGAATGAGTCTGCATTAAGACCTGAGGCCGATGCCAGATCCGATCTCAATTTTTTAGCATTACCACGTTTGCGGTCTTCGATTACCTCTTGTTTAAATGTCCCATCCGGATTCACAATATCAAAGAGAGTGCTATCCAAACCCCTGTTTGAACATAAACATACAGTAAGCCTGCGATCAGGGAACCGCTGTTTTAAAAATTGCCAGCTCGCAGCAAATTTCTTAATGCTTACTGGACTATCTGGATTAAGGAAGTCAACCATTTCGTAGTTTTCGAGCGAGTTAACAGCATACTTCACTTGATGGGCAAAGATATCAGATCCCTGAAAGAGGACGATGTCATCAAGGTTGCCAGATTTTTCATATTCCAGATACATCTCGAAGTGCTTACGCTCAATATAGGCTTCCAAGGCCAGCCGCAGAGCAGTAAGGTCTTGGTATTCATCTCCTTTTCGTCGAGAGCTACCTCGTTTACCTATTTCGGACATTGTATTCCTCCTGCCTTCGCAATACTCTTCTAATCTTGTTTTTATTCCATATAAACTTTTCGGCCTTCCTGATTATGAGTTAATACTCTAAACCTTTGCGACTTGCCAAATTTCATTAACCGCTACTATAACTTCATCCCAGCGAATATCTTCTGCATAGCTGTATTTCTTGCGATAATTCTCCCATAACTTTTGCATGAAAATATCTTTTGAAACTTCATTTATAATAGTTTGGCCCTCTGCCAGAACACCATATGTGCCACGGTTTATTGAGGTTGACACAAGAGCTTTCGCAAGCAGTTCCTTATCCAAGATTTCTGAATGCATTTTTTGCAATATGTATATATCGTAGAAATCCCTCATGCGAGTGTTGGTTGTGCCGCGGGAAATAATCGTTTCCAATTTTTCTGCAAGCACTGTTTCAAGGTTATAAGCAAAAATATCGATCTGGCGTTCTTCGAACATGAGGTTAAATCTATATAATGTTTCTCTGGGTGTTATTTTATCTCCTACCGTTATATCAATCTTTAAAGGGGTACGAATCCCGTCAAACAGGGCTTCTAAGGACACTCGCAAGCCATTGTAATCTGCTTCGTCACGAATTGACTCAATACCCTTAATCCTCATCTGTGTACCATCATCAATCGACACTGCCAGGATATTTTCAAAAACTTCTTTAATAGTTTCTTCTGAAAGAGGATAGCCTTTGATAGTTGCATCCATATCCATAGTTGAACGGGTATCAAGCCCCACCATGGCAGCAACAAGCATTCCTCCTTTTAACACAAAGTTGGAACGATATTTTGATAAGGAGATTCGTTCCAACAGTCTTTCAAACATATAGTTTCGCATCAAAATCTGAGCATTAATGTTCTTCTTTTTTGCCAAATTGCGAATCAATGCTTTTAGCTGCGTTGATGATTTCATAGCAGCACCTCCAGGTATTTTCGCAAAACATTAGTGATCCTGAATTTATCTGCATAACGCATAAGCTGTGGAAGGTTCTTATCTTTGCGTGTTGTATATCTTTTTAAAGCGTCAGTTAAAATTTCAATATCCATTTGACTCCGGCTTCTGATAATATCGCAAATTGTTCGCTCCATATCATAAGTTCTCACTACACGATTATAAGGTGTTGCTGCTGTTGTAGAACCCAGTTCATACAACTCCGGTTTTATAGAATATACTTTAGCTCCGCTATTTCGCAGACTCTTTGTATTCATTCCCGTCTTTACGGTTACTGAATATACAAGCGGATCTCTATCTGTAAGATTGTGAAAATACAGTGCTGTTTCATGAGAAAAAATTGCTTGCTTGAACCTCATCTGAAAACGGTACATTTCATCATCGTAGCAGTCGCGAGCAATATAAATTCCACGCTCTAAACGCTCTAATACTCCTTTCCTTACAAATTCAGAAAGATAGGTTCTTGGAATACCTGCCTCAGTTACAAACCTTGTAGAAATGACGCCATTATGCTTTTTAATTAAATTATGAAGTTTAGCAGAATAATCCATTTTATTTTCCTCTCTTTACGAAACTGCTAATATCAAACTTCGTTTTAGCATTTTTGCAAATCGCTTCTTTAATTTATATAAACAGTAATCAACTTTTATTATTGCATAAATGCCTATTTTAATAATCACTTAACTATCGCTTTTCCAATTTAAAACAAACAAGGTTTTGTCCTTCGATAAACTCAAAAACTTATTTTTTTCCAAAGTTTCAGCAGTTTCTTCATTATAAGTATGGATTTTATCTATAGCAATAAATATTTGCTTCTTATGAGCTACATATATTTTTATAATATTTTCTATTGCCTCATTTTGTATATTTTTTAGCAGAGGCAAGTCATGTATGACTATAGGTAAGCAGGTTAGATCTAATAATGCCAAGTCAAAAGTAATTAAATTGGCATAGGCCGTGCCTGTACCTGTATCGCCAAAAGTAGCAAAAATATAGTTCTCCCCATCAATACTCAGGGTAGGTGCTCTGCGGTTATCCGGATAAATAAGCTTATTTATTTCATTCATTCTGTTGTTAATCTGACTGCAGATATCAGCAACAATGCTGCTCCTTATTTCTGCCAAATCACTTTTAGCTGATGCTAGAGCATCTTCAAGTGATTTTCTTTTTGTATAAAAGCTGTTTTCATCGTTCAATTGCTGTATTTGCGCAGAAAGATCAATAACTTTCTCATAGGTATATTTTGGTGCATTTTTTATATTTAACTTTTCTTCAATTTTTCTGTCTACTTTTTCTATATCGCTTAAAATACATTTAATCTGTTTGGTCAGCTCCAATTCAGATTTTTTTAATTCTTCCTTTAAAATTCCTGTTAAAGAATTATGAAACCCATCGATTTCTTTGATCTTTTCCAAATTTATGCTTGGGAAAAATTCAGCTAACCTAGCAAGTTCCGGATCGATATTTAATTTTTCTTGATTTATATTATGTTTTGTCCTTTTCAATCTGTTTTCATATATATTATACTGCCTAACAAGCTGGCTTTTCTCAGATTTTAGCTCTAATATGTCCTTTGTCAGCAAAGCGTCAATATCGACTGATACACCGATGATATCCTTCTTCACCTTTTCCAATTGAGCAGTCAGCTCAGCAATTTTCTTTTCATTCTGATTAAAAATAGCCTTTGTTACCTTTGGAATAAATTCGTTTTTAATAGCTTTCATCAAAACATTCTTTTCTTCTGTTAATTTATCAATTTGCAGCTCATATTCCTTAATGCTCTGGTATTTGTCAAAAAGCTTAATTAATGCCAGTATAGATTCTTTTTTTGGTTCTTTATCAAAATATTGCAGCGGCTTTTTCTCATTTAAGTTTTCTTTTCCATATACTCTGGTATACCGGCCAACTATATTTCTAAAAGATATATCTTTTAGTGTAATCTGATATTTTTCCTTTAGCATGGCTGTATATTCATCAGTCTTTATAGTTTTAACAGGATTATAATTGCCATCGCAAATTGTTGTGTATTTGTAATCTTTAGTACCTCTTGAAAAAAATAGCTCTTCTTCACCAAAAACAAATGAAAATTTAAACTCATGGTGTCCGAGATTTTCTACGGCATCTTTATTTGCTTTTATATAGCTATCTCCGCCAAAGACAAAATCAATAATCATCAGTATGGAGGATTTACCAATGGAATTTGAGGCCACTTCATCACCAATTACTGCATTCAAGCCAGCCTTAAATGTAAGTATTGGTTCTCTAAACTTATCACATATTATCTGTCTTAACATATTTAATCACCCGATTACCTTTCAAATATTCTATAGCGCCAAGTACAAATGCGACATCAAGCGTTAATATAAATTCGTTTATATCTTCGAATTGATTTTGAGTATCCTCCCATAATTCCGTCGGACTTTTCGCACATTGCTTAAGCATCTCAAGTACAATAGGAATTTTGCCTATAATACTTTTTTTATAAGGTGTAATTTTGTTTGGAACAATCATGAGAACACCTCGCAGTCTTGAATAAAAAAAGATACAATGATTTCACATGCCCTTAAAGAGTATTTCCCCGTTTTATTATGTATCCAAGCAACAATGCTATGGTAAATATCTTCTTGGCTCTGTGTAGTCTGCCTGCACTTATAATAAAAGCCCTTTATCTGCATTGCCAAAGTATTGAATTTTTCTGGGCATTCTTTGTCAATTTCTACAAAAATGCTTTGAATAAACTTGAAGTATTCCGTAACATCATTAATAATTTGCTTTTTCAGCAGCAAAGGAAGAGTATTGTCTGATTTTTGCTCCACCTTTAAAGCGGTATACTCCAGCTTAGCCAGTTCACCGCTCTCCAAATTTAATTTTTGCAATACAACTCTTATTTCATCTTCAATATTAAAATAAGAATATGTATTCATAATCTTGCTTTTTTGTATGAGAGATTCCTTTATTTTATACAGCATGCGGTACTCTTCAATAGTGCGTGGCTTGTCAAATTTCTCATGGCAATCAGGACAAAGCGGTATAACATTATCCAAGCTGTTTACATCGATGCTAAGCCGCTTTTCATTTTTTAAAAGTTCAACTTCCTTTGGAGTAGGGTTTAGAGGGTATATATGAGCTATTTCATACTTTTTATGAATCTGGCCGTTTTTTTCATAGTACAAAGGCTTTGTGCAAATCGGACAAATTCCCTCGACTTGCGTGTACAATAACAGCTGTTCATTAGCTGAATAAGTTTTTCTAGAATTGCTCACAAAACTCACCCCTCTTTACGAACTTGCTAATATTATATATCATTTTAGCAAATTCGTAAAGAAACTGCTTTTATTTTTTGCTCAGCTCCTGCTCCATCTCCAAACCCGATTTAAATTTTATGATAATCTTCTCCTTTGACATGACCTTGATGCTTTGTATAAGCTGCCTGACAAGCTGGTTGTCAAAATTTGATAATTTACATTCTGCGGCGTTCAGGAACTTCTTCATATCCTCGATTCTTCGCTGGAAGCTGTCTTGCCTGGCTTGTTGCTCGGTATACTGCGTTTTTATCTTCTGAAGCTCTTTTAACTCGGCGGAGATTTTGGCATAGTGCTCATCAAAGTCTGTATTATCTGCTCCACATCTTGCATTTTCCTCTACGAAGCCTATCATCTCTTTTTTTAATTCCGAGATCCTCTCCTCAATTTTTGCTATGTCCATCTGCTTGGCTCGGTTGCCCATCACCAGCTGAATGTTGGACTGTATAGTGTCCATAAAATCTCCCTTATCCTGTATAAGCGAGTTGAATGCATCCATAATGGCTCTATGCAAAACATCTTCATCAATGGTCGGAGACTTTTGGCAGTGTTTTTTCCCGTACTCCAGCCTGTTTAAGCACCGCCAGACAATCCTTTTCTCACTGTATGCTGTCCAGGATGCCCGTCTATAAGGCTTGCCGCACTCCCCGCATGTCAACAATTCGGTGAGAGCATATATTGAGCTGTATTTCCCGCTGTCGGTTTTGACTCTTTTATCGGCAGATTTTTTAAGGTTGGCCCGGCGTGCTTTTTCTTCCTGTATCCGGTGAAACAAGTCTTTGGAAATGATGGCCGGATGGCTGTCCTCCACATAATATTGTGGGACAATTCCATTGTTTTTAACTCTTTTCTTTGTGAGATAGTCTACGGTGTAGCTTTTTTGCAGCAAGGCATCTCCCATGTACTTCTCATTGGAGAGCATGTTGTTAATGGTAGTTGTAGACCATTGATTTTTTCCGGTAACGGTTTTAATGCCGTTTTCCTCCAGGTATTTTTTTATTTGGGTGATGCTTAGTCCCTCTAAATACAGCCTGAAAATCAGCCTTACAATTTCTGCTTCCTCCGGCACTATCACCAGCTCTCCGGCCTCATTCTTTGTATAACCTAAAAACTTATTATGATTGACCATAACCTGTCCTTTTTCAAATCGGCGGACAACGCCCCACCTTGTGTTGGTGCTTAAGGAACGGCTTTCTTCCTGGGCCAGGCTTCCGAGGATGGTGATGAGAAATTCTCCGGTGCTGTCCAGGGTGTTGACGTTCTCTTTTTCGAAGAACACGCCGATGTTTTTTTCTTTCAGTTTCCGTATGTATTGAATGCAGTCAAGGGTGTTTCGTGCAAAACGGCTGATGGATTTTGTCAGCACCAGGTCAATCTTGCCTGCCATGCAGTCTTCAATCAATTTATTGAATCCTGTCCTGTTTTTTGTGCTGGTGCCGGATATCCCATAGGCTAAGGGCACAAAATCCCTCGCCACCGAACCGTACGTACACCTCTCGACGTATACGGCTCTCCGTTAATAATTACCATATCATTTTAAAATTCAAATTAACTATGTATTGCCTTATGGCAATCCTCGCATACCACTAATGTTTTTCTATTTTTGATTTTCATTATCTGCTCCCAAAGCTTATTGCCTTCTAGTCCCTTTACACTTGAAACATGGTGAACCTCATAATTAGACTTGCCCCTGCTACCGCAATGCTCGCGAACTCCTGCTTGCAGTCTTGCTCTAATAGTAGCATTGGTATTTACAGAATAAATGTGTCTAACAATATTATCATCACAGAACCCTTTGCAATCTTGAAGTTTTACAATTCTCTTTTCTCGTGTTTTACCTTTTTCTGTTTTATATTTTATTGCCCAACCTTTGCCGCTTTTATATTTGTCAATTACTTTACTTATTGAAGAATTATGCTTTCCTGCTAAAGTTGCAAGGCAGCTATATTCCATCAAGTATTGAAAATAATTAAGTTTATTATAATTGTTGGCTAGGTGGTAATAATTGAGTATTCCACGAATTTCAGCATTGTATCTTTCCAAGATTTCTTGGTCTGGGAGATATAGCCATCCTTTTCTGTGTATCGGGTGAAACTTTTTAGCTTTGCTCTGTCTAATGATAACTTTATCAAACATAAACTTTTCTATCTTCTCTAAAGGAACTAATAATTCTACAGTGCCATTCCGCTGACGTTTCTTGTGTCCTAATGAATTAGTTGATATTTGTTGATTACGTCTAACTGAAATGTCATATCCTAAGCACCTACCTTTTTCACTACTGTGAGTAATCAAAGTCTTTTCATCACTTAAGGTAAGCTTTAATTCATCATTTAGAAATTCTCTTAATTGTTCTTTAATTTTAATGCAATCTTCTTTATTTCCTCTTACTGCTATTAAAAAGTCATCAGCATATCTTACAAAAGCTATATTTTTATCCGTTTGTGATTTATAGGGTAATTTCAAAAGTTTCTTACTATATTTCTTATTTCTTGAAATCAGAACCGGTTTTTCTTCATCAGTAGCATTTTTAAGTTTCTGCTGTAACCAATATCTTTTCCCTCTAATCTCATCGTATGTTGGATTTACACACCTTGTTGCCGGCTTATCGAAGTTTTGTTTAATCTCCATGATTTTATTATCCAATTCATTCAGATAAATATTGGCAAGTATTGGGGATAAAATCCCTCCTTGAGGTGTTCCAGAATATGATTGGTTATATCTGAAATCCTCTATATATCCTGCCTTTAGAAAACTACGAATAATGTTTATAAACTTACTGTCTTTAATTTTTCTTTGTAATATTTCAATAAGCTTATCATGGTCAATATTATCAAAACAGCCTTTTATATCTCCTTCTATAAACCATCTTGCACCTTTGAAATATGGAAGTGTCTGCTTTAATGCAGTGTGACAACTTCTATTAGGTCTAAATCCATGTGAAAAATCACTAAAAATCGGTTCATAAATAGCTTCTAAAAATCTACGCATAACTTCTTGTAATAGCTTATCTCTAAATGACGGTATTCCTAAAGGTCGCATTTTCCCATTGGATTTCTTGATATATTCTCTGCGTACCGGCTTGGGTTTATAAGTATTATTGCTTAATTATTCTATTGAACTGTCTACATATTTCTTTCCAGATCCATCAGCAGTATCATGATCAATACCTTCAGTTGATGCTCCTTTATTGGAATATAATTTTTGGTATGCACTGTAATAAATATCTTCCCTTAAAAGATAACGGTATAAGCGAGTATATACTCCATCTTTGTGTTCATTTGAATTTTTATTGATACGCTCCAAAATTTCAGCTGTTGGTTTCATTCAGGATTCTCCTGCCTTTCAACTTTCTAATTTTGAAATTTATTAACTGTTTCCCTTCGCCACGTAATGAGCCTTACTCATCTCGGACTACTATGGAAACTCTGTTACCATACAAGTGAAACTTGCTTAGGTAATCCCCAGTTTAGCTTTGTTTCTTGGAAATGTGGATTGTCGGATATGCTTTCAGTCTGTTATAACACGTTCTCGTGCCTGCTCTGTAATTTATTGATAACTCTATATGCGACGAAGGTACATATAGATGTTACAGCTAAGGTAACAGGACATTTCCTTAGACCCTACGCAATGGCAGCTTAGACCTCACATTCGATAAATACAATCTTATCCTCATATCCACTTGTCATTGCAACATAAGTCGTGGCTTTTGTCCTAAGCCAACTTGTCGCTTTCCTATCATGCTATGTTCCTGTATCGGGTTTCCCCTTGCAGTAAGATAGGTTGACTACTGCGTTATCTTGCAGTGTAGTTCCATAAATTCTACTTTAAACAAAGCCCTAGTCTGGGCGCACTTCGTCCGCATAAATTCCCGCAAAAGTCCAGGCATTGTTGCTTTCTATCAGCCGGGTGTAGTACTCCACCTGTGCTGAAAAGGATTGCAGCTGTCCGGTGTGGTCCGAGCTGACCCGGCAGTATGCACACACCCGCAGTTTCGGAGCTTCAGCTTCTGCTTCCATGCAATTGATTGGCTTGATGACTCTTACTTTTGGCATACGCTTCCTCCTTTCACTTTTCAGTACATGATGCTTTATCAGCAACACACAGTACCACACAAATCCAGCCATATCAAGTATTTTTACACATATACCTCCGCCAGGGCTGGAGTGAATGAATTCCGATTTAATCTGTCAATTTCTTTCAATTCAGAAAGAGTAATAAGCCCTTTTTCAAGCAGGCTGTTCAGCAGCGAAAGCGCTATTTTATACTTGATTTCGTTGGTTATTTGAGTCTGTGACATGGTTTTTTATCCCCCTTTACATTTCGCTTTAATACCACAAGGATGCAGCGGATTTTGAGTTCCGCTGCATAGTTTCTGATATCAAAGCGGTTAAGCTTGTTATCATTCTTCATCCTGTGCTCTATTTGCCGCTGCTTCCCAAGCACCGGGGCAACAGCTCAAACTGCCTGTGGTCAGCAGGCATCACAGGAATTCCACCTCCCCGAGAACCTCCGGGCTGCACTCTGGGACTCAACCTCGACTATGCAGGAGTATCATTGTAGGCTGTTCAGGTCCTGGCGAAACAATCCACCACAGATTGTTTTATGGTCAAACATTTATCGCTCATAGCCTTTGATGCCATCGTTTTGGCGGGCAAAAAATGCCCGCAGGCTGTCTTGGCGTGTTTACCAATGTCGCTTTCCGTTTCAGCGGCTGAACAGCTAACGTATTTGAGCTGTTGGATATGGACGGCTATAAGGCTCGCAAGCGAGCCTTTGCCGACAATTTTTCAAAGAGCAATAAGGGATAAAAAATACCCCTTCACTTTTTAAGCCGAAAAAATGAAGGGGTGGACGAAATAAATTTTTATTTTTTCATAATTTTTTTAAGTTTGCTGATAACGCTGTTTTTGCGAGACTGCAAAGTTGTTCTTGGCAGCATCATTATATCTGCCAGCTCTCTTTCGCTTTTGCCATTAAAGAACAGTTCATTAATTATTAACCGCTCATGCTCTGTCAATTCTTCAAGCGCCAGCATTAATTTCTCAAGCATGATTTTTTCAATAATAACGTCTTCTACAAGAAGTTGCGGATCACACATTTTCTGCTCGATAGGATAGTCCAGCTCGACTAATTGGTCATAAGAAAGATTGTTCTTTATGCTGATTTCCTCTATGTACCTTTCACGTCTTCTCATTTTGTAATAGGCAGTATATATTTCCTTGCTTACAGTAACAATTTCACTTTTTACTCTTATTTTGTATTCTTTCATCTTTCCTTCCCTCCGTTTTGCTTTGTTTGCGGGCCTTAGCAAAACAGAGGAAATCAAGGATACCGGATTTCGATAATTTCCTTTTCCGAATACCTGTATTTTACAATGTACTGCTTGTAAAGGATGAGGTGTTTTATCAAATGCAGTTTGGCGAAAAAATTAGATTATTACGTAAAAGGGCAGGCATTTCTCAGAAAGACTTTGCAGAGCAGCTCGGGATTACCAGACGGGCTTTGGTCTATTATGAAAACGGTGAGCGATTTCCACGGGAGGCAGAGCTAATTGATAAAATCGCCGATTTCTTTAACGTATCTTCAGATTTCCTGACAGACGACAGTGAAAGCATTACAATGACTAAGGAAGAAATATTTCTTGAGAAAGCTAAAGCAGAAGATAAGTTGAGGGGAAAAGCGAAGCAAAAAAATTCATTGAAACTACAAAATGTTTATTTGCCGGCGGAGAATTATCAGATGAAGATAAAGATGCGCTTTTTGAGGTATTAACCGAAATATACTTTGACTCAAAGAAAAAAGCCAAAAAGTATGGTGTCCGTAAAAATAAAGGCAGCAAAAATACACCAACTGATTAGCTGCGGGGTGAAAAGTATGGAATTTATTTTACGAAAAGTCGAGAGGTTGATTCAAAAGCATAAAACCAGAAACCCCTTTGAAATTGCCGATTGTCTTAATATTAATGTTCTCTACAGGCCGCTCGGCAAGCTTAAAGGGATTTACATATACACAAGGCGAAGCCGATATATCTGCATTAACAATAAATTGGACAGTCCTGCCAAACGATTAGTATGTGCTCACGAAATTGGCCATGACCGCTTCCACAGATACTTGGCCATAATGAATCCCCAGGCCCAGGAGCTTATCAGCTATGATATGTCTTCAAAGCCGGAAAGGGAAGCAAACATTTTCGCCGCTAAAGTCCTCTTGCCTGATGATGAGGTTATTAAACTGATAAATGATGCGGAAATGAATTTTTTTAGAGCCGCAAGGGAACTTTATGTACCACCGGAATTAATGGATTTTAAATTTCAGATATTGAAAAACAGAGGCTACAGGCTTGAAGCTCCATTAAATTCGACAGGAGATTTCCTGAAAAAATAACACCCCGAACATCATTTGTTTTAAAGATGTACGGGGTGTTTTTGTTTTGTTTATTCTATACGACAACTGCCTAATATCGAACTGATGCAAAATAATCAGCGTAATGCTCTCTCCATTCCTCTGCTGTTCGAAAACTCTTTTTTCTGCTAAAGCTTTCGATATGTTCTTTCCTGCAGCATACTACGGGCTTTATTTCAGGCATATCGAAAAATGACAACTGTTCATTGTATTCTGCATATACACCTAGATGCAAGCATAGATGCCCGCCCTCATGAAGGCCGGTAAACAGAGTAAACCCCTCTTTGCCGTCTTCCTTTAGTTCATCCTTTTGACCCCTCGGAAAAAGCGCCGAGGGTTTCTTAGATATCGTATTTTATACCCGTCATAATCATATATTCTCCCTTTCCTCCGCTACTTTCGGTAATTCTTCTTTAACAAGCTGGTACTGATACCTAACCCCTGCACTCTCGTTTTGGCACATGAGCTTGGCCTGCTCCATTACTATTTCTACAGCCTTAGGGGTTTTGTCCGGCGGATAACCGTAGTGCTTGAGCAGCCTCTTGATAACCATCTTCATTTTGGCTTGCACGCTGGCACGAATAGACCAATCAATGCTGAGATTTTTACGTATTGCCTCAGTCAAATCCCTTGCTATCTGCTTGAGGATATCGTCGCCCATAATTTCTTTGGCAGACTCATTTTCGGCAAGCGCATCGTAAAACGCCAGCTCATCTTCAGTAAGACCGGTATTTTCTCCACGTTTATGAGCTTCATTGATTTCTTTGGCAAGTTGTATAAGTTCCAAAATAATCTGTGTGGTTTCAATGGTGCGGTTCTGGTACTTCCTGATGGCATTCTCTAAAAGCTCCGAGAACTTCCTGGACTGAACGAGATTTCGCCTGGAAAAAGTCTTTATCTTGCCTTTAAGCAATCTGTTGAGAAGCTCGACGGCAAGGTTGCGCTGTTTCATGTTGCGCACTTCCTCCAGGAACTCGTCGGACAGTATAGCAATATTAGGCTTATTAAGCCCAACAGCATCCAAAACATCGATAACCTCATTGCTGGCAATAGATTTGGATATAAGCTGGTTAAGCTGGGCTTCAATCTCCGCAGCAGTTTTCTTTTTAGAGTTTTCGGGAATGAGCTTAATAATCCCGGATTTAACTGCTTTATGGAAACCTACCTCAAGATTTAATTTTTCAGCAATATCGGTAGTAGCACAAAGCGAGTAGGCCCTTGAAAGTTCGCTGACCAGCTTAAGATATTCGTTTTTGCGTTCTTCTCGTAGCCCGATAATGTAGTCGATGGTTTCAACAATGGCGGCCATCCTGTCGGAAGCAGAGCCGATAAAGAATTTCTGATAATCATGACCATGGAGCAATTCCTTAATCAATTCATACTTCTCAAGAAGCACTGCTGCTGCCAGTTCAGTATCAACACCTGTCTTTTCCCTGTCGCTCTCGGTATAATCATTAAGAGCATTTTTGAGGTTTTCGGCAATGCCGATATAATCTACGATCAAGCCGCCCTGCTTTTCCCTAAATACCCGGTTGACGCGGGCGATTGCCTGCATAAGGTTATGTCCTTGCATAGGTTTGTCAATATACATGGTGTGCATGCTCGGAACATCAAAACCGGTCAGCCACATGTCACGCACAATGACTAACTTCAGCTCGTCCTTGTTATCCTTCATGCGCTTGGCGATTCTGTCTCGGGTAGCCTTTGTACCGATGAAAGGCTGCCATTCTTTAGGGTCTGATGAACTTCCGGTCATGACCACCTTAATAACGCCTTTTTCCACATCGTCAGAGTGCCATTCCGGGCGCAGTTCTACAATCGCTTTATAAAGGTCAACCGCAATCCGCCGAGACATGGTTACGATCATACCTTTGCCCACTTCTGTCTCCTGGGCTGCGAGACGCTTTTCAAAATGCTCCACAATGTCTTTGGCAATCGCTTTAACACGCTGCTCGGCGCCGACAATAGCCTCAAGCCTTGACCATTTGGACTTGAGCTTTTCTTTTTGGGTATACTCCTGGTATTCAGTGATTTCTTCGTATTCGCTGTCAATAACGGGCTTGAGTTCATCCGGCAGCTCCAGCTTCGCAATCCGGCTTTCATAGAAAATACGTACTGTCGTTCCGTCCTCTACTGCCCTGGTCATATCATAAATATCGATATAGTCGCCAAATACAGCTCTGGTATCCTTGTCCGCAAGGGATATTGGCGTTCCGGTAAAGCCGATATAAGATGCTTTAGGAAGGGCATCACGCATATATTTGGCATAGCCGTATTTGACCTCAGCTTCAGTATCACCCTTGACAATTTCCGCTCCGAATCCGTACTGACTTCGATGGGCTTCATCAGCAATAACAATTACGTTTTCCCGGTCTGTAAGAACAGGCACACTATCACCTTTTTCATCAGGAGCGAATTTATGTATGGTCGTAAAGATAATACCTCCCGATTCTCTCGCAAGGAGTCTGCGAAGATCTGCTCTGTCCTGAGCCTGCACCGGTTCCTGGCGTAATAAGTCTTTTGATTTTGCAAATGTGGAAAATAGCTGGTCGTCAAGGTCGTTACGGTCGGTAATCACTACAATTGTCGGGTTATTAAGTTCTTTCGCCAGAACAAGCTTGCCCACATAGAAAACCATAGAAAGACTTTTGCCGCTGCCCTGGGTATGCCAAACAACGCCGGCTTTGCGGTCTCCCTCAGTAATTGCAGCTCTTATAGTGCTTTCAACTGCTTTATTGACAGCATGATATTGATGGTAACCTGCCAGAATTTTGTAAGTATCTTTTCCGTCAGTCTGGAACAATATAAAGTTCTTAATAAGATCAAGCAGACGTTCCTTTTCAAACATTCCTTTGATTAAGACTTCAAGCTGCGGGCGGCCTACAGGTGCAATCTCGTCTCCGTCAATAGTCCGCCACATCATGAACCTGTCTTCATCAGCAGTTATTGTGCCTGCCCGTGCATTTACCCCGTCAGATATAACTACAAAGGAATTGTAAGTAAAGAGGGACGGGATCGTGCTAATATAGTTTTGGATCTGATTAAAGGCGTCGGATATTTCTACATCCTCATTGGCCAGGTTCTTAAGCTCGATGACAACAAGGGGAATGCCGTTGACAAATACTACCACATCAGGACGCTTTTCAATCCTATTCTCAATCACAGTAAATTGGTTAACAGCCAAAAAATCATTATTCTCTACTTTCTCGAAGTCAAAAACCTTGACCTGCTTGCTGACTATTCTGCCGTCACTGGCCCTAAAGGTAGCATTCACCCCATCGGTGACCATCTTCTGAAAAAGATGATTGTTGTCTATTAGTGCAGGATTAAGCGGCACAAGGATTTGATGCAGGGCGTCGTCAAGAGCCTCCTGGGGCAAATCCGGGTTTATGCGCTTTAATGCGTCCTTCAGACGTTCCTCCAGGATTACATCGGAATAATCAGAACGTTCAGGATAATCCCCACCGGGGGATAAGTTAGGAGCAAAGGCAATTTCGTAGGTGAGTTCCTCAAACCATTCCAAAGCCGCCTGCTCCAACTCATCTTCATATACATTATGATTTGACATAAGGCACCTCCCTCTATTTCTTCTTAAGCCATATAACATTGTCCATATTATCTTCTGTGGCTCTTCCTCCGCAGGAAATCTTGCCATCAACCAGTAACAGCTCTCGTAATAATTCAAATGCTTCCTCTTTTGAAACTCTGACTTTATCCGCTATTTCCTGAGTTTTTGCAAACCCTGATAGAGATATCTGCTTAATCATTTCCTGTTTTAATGTTTCTTTTTTTCAACATTTTGTTGTATTTTCTGCTTTTCAAGTAATTGCTTAACATATTCTGTTACAGTTTTGTGGTAATCATCAGCGTTTTTCGCTGCTTGCTCAGCAAGCTTCTTACTTTTATTTGATGAAATTGCTCCAATAATACTTCCAATACCCCCACCTACAGCAACAACCGCCATTGCACCGTTGAATACTAAATTCCAATCCATCTCACACAACCTCCCCCACCGGTACTCTTATCTCACCGCTCATCAATTTTGGGAGGAGGGTGTCGCGAATAGTAGATAAGGTTTTATTCTCAACTTTATTGGCAATAACTAAGTCAATTATCGGTTGCATAACAGAATCCATAAAAGCGAGAGTGTTTGGTTCCGGTATTAAAACTTTTGCCTCCGAAAGATGTTTTCTCTGTATATGTCCCATGGTTGTTGCCTTGTCCTTGGCAATCGCAATAAATCTTTCTAAATGATAACGCGTCCACATATAGTAAAACCATTTATTATAAGATGCGGATGTGACCTTAAACAGGTGCTGGTTTAAGCCACATCGACCACCGCACCAAATATCAACCAAAAGACTTCCAGACCAGGAAAAAATAATATCTCCGTCATTAATTATATAAGAATTGTCGATACTTTCAGAGCAAATATCGCTATTCCCATCAGTAAAACCCTGACGAAGCTCCTTTATTTTCAACACAGGAAGTCCTCTTTCATTTTTGCTTGGAGGATATTTTTGCATAGCAAGCCCGTTTAGGTAAGTGGCTATTTCATCTAATGCAGCTACTCTCCACCCCTTTGGTATTAACCCCAGTTCGCTTTCCTCAAACTCCCCGTCCTTAAACGGCTCAAAATCTACAAACCAGGACTTGAAGATTGCCTGCGCCATTTCCTCAAGGGTTTTGTTGATTTGGTTGTTAAGCTCGATAAGGTCGTCAAGGACAGACAGTGTGGCGGCAATTGCCTTTTGTTCGGGGAGTGGAGGAATAAATATATCCAATGCTTTTATATGCTTAGTAGTAATGCTACCCCTAATGCTATTTCCATCTGATATCTGTCTTAATTCTTCATACCTATTCCTCAAATTAAAAAATAAATATTTGGGAAGTAGTTCATCTTTCTTTGCCCTGATTGCAATTATTGATTGATTTATATATGTATCAATCATACAATACGATACTTGTCCCCGAGTGTACCCTTGACCAGCTGAAGCAATAACAACATCATCTTTTAAAGCTAATCTTGTTGAAGAATTATTTACCCCTTCTGAAGTAATTGTTTTTTCTGTTTGTTTTATATAGGCATTCCGCGTTTCACCAGAAGACAACCAATTATATTCACCATTCCAATATTCTTCTATCTTTGTATTAGGCGTACCACCACTAAAAATAGCCTCCGCAACTTCATCTACTTTTGTTTTTCTCCACCCACTAAAACTCATACCCGATCGCCTCCGGTGCTGTCCTTTTTCCCTTTCAGCTTCTTTGCGGTCTTGTCTATACTTTCTAAAAAGTGCTTTTCCACCTCTGAAAGCTCATTTTTGGTCCGTTCCCTATACTTCTCATACTCTTCTATTGCCTTTTGAGTAGCCTGTTGGTGGCTGATTTTGCCTGCGTGCGTAAGGATCTCACTGTCGCTCATTTTAAGGAAATCGTCCAATTTTTCTATCCAGTCGGCCATGTACATGGGTTTTCTGCGGATTGCCTGAAGCTCGGCAAATTCGATATAAGCATTGACGATGCGGTTTAGTACAGCCAGTTCATCCTCTGTAAGATAGTTTTTGGCAATCTGGGATTCTGACCTGGTAGGCTTAGAACCGGTAAAGTTGGTCATTCCCATAAAAGGCTTTGTACTATCAGCTCTCAGATAAACTATTTCTGCCGCAGTATGCCCATGGGCCGCCCAGTGCATTTTGTTCTGGACCGTTTGAAAAAACTGCTGTGAAATGGCCGCATCCGGTGAATAATCAATACTGGTGGCATAAATATCTAAAATCTTACGATAAAAGACTTTTTCACTTGAGCGAATATCCCGGATACGCTCCAACAATTCCTCAAAATAATTACCGCCGCCTGCTTTTTTCAGCAGGTCATCATTCATAGTAAAGCCTTTGATTATGTATTCCTTAAGTCTTTGGGTTGCCCAGATTCTGAACTGAGTGCCCCTGTGGGATTTAACACGATAGCCAACAGAAATTATGACATCCAAGTTAAAGTACTCTACATTATAGGTTTTTCCGTCCGCTGCAGTTGTTGCAAAATATGCAACAACTTCTTTTTCTTTAAGTTCTCCTTCGCTAAATACATTTTTGATATGGCGTGAAATAACAGACTTATCACGTTGAAATAACTCTGCCATCTGATTCAAGGAAAGCCACACTGTCTCATTTTCCATTTTCACCTCGATTTTGGTTTTCCCATCTTCAGTTTGGTAAATTAATATTTCCGAATTATTTTCAAAACTCATACCCAATCGCCCCCAGTCTTTTACGGATTTCCTCCTCCAGAGATTTACGCTTGGCAAACATTTCGGCAAGTTCACCGGTAAGCCTGGCCATTTTTTCATCAAAAGGCTCCCCGTCATCAACCCGTTCTTCAATGCCAACATACCTGCCGGGAGTGAGAATATACTCATGGGAACGCACTTCATCCAGTGTGGCAGACTTGCAGAATCCTTTGATGTCCTCGTAACCTTCGCCCTTTTTCCACTTGTGGTAGGTATCGGCAATATATTTTATCTCCGTCTCATAGTCAAGTTCCCTGTGCTTGCGGTCAACCATCGTGCCCATCTTGCGGGCATCAATAAAGAGGATTTCGTTGCTGCGGTCCCGGCCTGCCGATTTCTTATTCTTTGTCAAGAACCACAGGCAGGCGGGAATGGTTACATTATAGAAGAGGTTGGGCGGCAGAGTGATGATGCAGTCCACAAGTTTGTCTTCGATAATATTCTTCCTTATCTCGGCTTCACTGGTTGTATTGGTAGACATAGCGCCGTTTGCCATGACAAAGCCCGCTACACCATTTGGCGAAAGCTTGGAAATAATATGCTGTATCCAGGCATAGTTGGCGTTTCCCGCAGGGGGCATACCATACTTCCAGCGGACATCATCGGCAAGCCTGTTAGCTCCCCAGTCCTTGATGTTAAAGGGTGGATTAGCAAGTATATAGTCCGCCTTCAGCATCTTGTGGAGATCATTGGAAAAGGTATCCGCATCCCGCTCGCCAAGGTTTCCGTCAATACCCCTGATCGCAAGGTTCATTTTGCAAAGCCGCCAGGTGGTAGCAGTGTATTCCTGTCCAAAGATATGGATGTCGTCCTTTCTTCCGCTGTGTTCTTCAACAAATCTCTGGCTCTGCACAAACATGCCGCCGGACCCGCAGCACGGGTCATAAACCCTGCCTTTATACGGCTCAATCATTTCAACAAGCAATTTTACAATGGATGGCGGGGTGTAAAATTCGCCTTCCGACGAACCGAACTTCCCAAGGAAGTATTCATACACCCTGCCGAGCACATCTTTGGCTCTCGCCTCCTTATCACCAACCTTAAAGGAAAACAAGTCGATAAGCTCGCCAAGCTTTGTTTTATCAATTTCCGGGCGGGCATAGTTTTTAGGCAACACCCCTTTAAGGGAGGCGTTTTCCTTTTCAATAGCTATCATTGCTTCGTCGATAATCTGTCCGATAGTAGGCTGCTTGGCATTGGATTTTATGTACTCCCAACGGGCTTCCTTCGGTACGAAAAAAACATTCTCTTCGGTATAAGCATCTATATCTTCCTCAAATCCTTCGCCCTCTGCAACCAGCTCGTTATATCTCTCCTCAAAAGCATCGGAGATGTATTTAAGAAAAATTAGTCCCAGTACTACATGCTTGTATTCCGAAGCCTCAATGTTACCACGCAGTTTATCCGCCATTTCCCATAGATTATTTTCAAACCCCAAATTTACCGTTGCCATTATTCATCCTCCTCATCTTAGAGCAATCTCTCATAGATTTTTTCTTTTTCAGCAGCAAAGCGTTCCACAGCCTTGCTGATAGTTTCTCGATAAAGAGCGCTTTCAGCTTCGTAATGAGTTACCAGCTCTTTCTGCTCTTCTATACTTAAGAGTGGTATTTCCATTTCCATAATGTCAGTGTGATTTATATTGACAATGGTTGTCCCCCGTTGAAAGCTTTTAATAAGTGCTATTCCGACAGGACTCTCAAAGAATATCTTAAGATAATCGCTTAAAATCCTATTATTGGGTCTAATAACGATAACATTAGCCGAGGCGATAACGATACTTTTTTGTTTACGGTATACACCCGTTTTAATTGCCGACCCCCTACAAGATAAGACTATGTCTCCATCTATCAGTTCATATCTCTTAATTTTTCGTTCTTCTTCATCAATACTGTCCATATTGGAATAATCAATGCCGGTATCGGTAATGTTTGAAATATTCAGTACCATGATTTTCCCAGGCTTAACATCTTTTTTGAGGATTGATTTTCCCCTGAAAACCTCCGCAACTTCATGAAGTTTAACTCTTTCAAGAGTTGATGTCTTATACTTTCTGATATTCTCATCATCATCCTCAAGTATGAGTTCAATTCGCCAATCCTCATGAGCGGCAAAATCTTTGCTCCCCACTACCTTTACTTTATCGACATAAAGACCATTATCATAACCCAAATATCCCACGCTCACATTTTCCTTTTTTACAGCACCTATTTTAAGCATATAGGTTTTTATGGCAGTATACGGCTTGAAAGTACCTTCGGGAAGACTGTAAATACCCTCCAATTGATAGTGGGTCATGATATGCTCACGCAGCTTTGCTTCAGAACCGCTTGCAAATGTAATCTTAGCAGGGAGCACAGTCACCAGCGTGCCCCTGTCAGATAAGTGCCCAAGTAAATTCTGCGTTGCTACAATATCCGGTCTTGAGGACATGAATTTATGGTTAACGGCTTCAATCTTGCCGCCAAAATCAGGCAGTGAATAGATAAAGTCAAAACGTGCGTCAATAAGCAGCTCCTGGTATATCGACTGATTAAGAATACTGACGTTCTTATATTCTTCAAATCCAAGCTTAAGCAGCATAAACATAAGTACATTGGATGTGGTAAAGGTTATATTGCTTGACTGATGCTTCTCCACAAAGCCTTTAAGACCTGATAGGCTTTTTTCTGCTTCGGCAATAAGTATCGACTGGGCTTTTGCATCATCTATCAGGCTACAGACATATTCCGTCAAATAAGCTGGAGAGAATATCTGTCCGAAGCGGTCATTTTGGTATAGTTTAAGTGTATACTCAATAAGATCAATTTCTTGGGCAACCTTATAAATAGCAGAAAAGAAATCCCTGTCGCCCGGAAAGTATCCAAGGATTGTACTTTCGGTAGAATGCTTCATTAATTCGAAAAGCTGCTCTCCATCTTGCAGAGATTTTTTCTGTGATTTCACGGCTCGCGCTGTAAGTTTGACGCGTAACATTTCGTTCAATAATTGCTCTCGTGAGGTAATACCGCGCATAGCAAACGAATTAATAAAAATATCTATTGATGGGTTCACGATTTTCCTCCTTTCTATCCAAATGTGTAAATTCTTCCATTGATAGTAGTGTATCATAAATATTTTAGTATGTCTATACTAAAATATTATTTTTACATTTTCTAGTCTGTTGATGCTAAACTATTTTGTTTCTTTGTCTGATGTTGAATATTTCTTAGAGTGGGCAGTTCACTGCATAGCTCACGGTGAACCGTACCACAGTTCACCAAATAAACAGACTGCCCCCTTGGTGTAAAAGTAAGGTTTTTCAGAGTTACCCCATCCCTGATTTTAAAAAATACATGTTGCTGCTCTTGCCCCCGTTCTCACGCCACCGCTGCTCCTTGCGAAGATAACCGCTCTTTTCAAGATCTGCGATGGCTCTTTTTACGGTGCTCCGTGACAACTTCAGTTCTTCGGCGATGGTACCGATCGCCGGATAGCATTTGCCGTCCCTGTCCGCCCTGTCACGAAGGTACATGTAGACAGTTACAGCCCTATGGGGAAGCTCTGATGCATAAAGCGATTCAAAATAACCCATCAGGCACCTCCTAATCTGTACGCAGCGGCGTCTCCATTTGCTGCTGTGCTTTTATCTTTGCTTGCAGCCTGGACTTCAATGCTTTCACCTGAATCTCTTCAGCAGGTGCAAGGGATATGCCGCCTTGAGCTGATGTGGAGTATGGTTCCAGTTCTTCTATATCTTCATATGCAATGTGCCGTTTTATAATTTCCTCTTCAAGCTCTTTTTTGTCAGCATAGGCAACCTTGCGGGCGGATTTTTCCTGCAGCTCATACACCTTTTCAAACCGGATGCCCCATTCAATGAACAGCTTTAAACTGGTTTTCATAGGACAGGCGCCGGTCTTTGCGACAATGAAGCTGCCTTTAGGCAGGGTCTTCAATTCGTCAGGAGTCATTAGGGGACGCTGGATCATTTGCAGGGATTGGGACGGATCATGCTTCCCCCGGGTGACCGAACCTGATAAAACTGTCTTATTGCCAAGGCTTCTGGAGAGTATCTCGGCTGATTCCGAGTTTGGGGCAAAGCCTCCGAAGATGGTGTCCTGGCAGTTGTCGATGATGATGGCGGCTCCTTCCTTGCCGTAGTTCTTTTCAAGCTGCGCAAAGCTCTGTATGATGGCCACGATGGAAACACGGCGGGAACGGGAAGCAGAAAACATCATCTCTGCACATTCAATTTTAGGTATGGTGCCAATCTCATCCAGGTACATCATGACACGGTTTTGAAGCCTGCCGCCCTGCTCATCGGCCACCGACAGTATTTCCCGGTACAGCTGCTGAACAATAAGGGAGATTAGAAAATATTTTGTGTTGTCTTCTTCCGGCATGACAAGGAAGATGGCAGACTTTCTTTTGCAAAAACGCTCTGCATCAATGGCAGTGTCAAAGCACAGTATCTGCTCCAGTTCTGAGTCCAGGAATGCATTCAACCGGGAAAGGGCTGTCGACAGGACGCTTTGCATCGCCTGCTCTGCAGTGTTTAATGCCGCTCCTGCAAACCATCTTGCCTTATGCTCTGACGGGAGCTTTTCAATGAGCAGCTGGAACTGGTTTTTTCCCTTTACGCCGGAGGGAGCCAGCAAATCCTGTATGAGCTTAAAGACCGATATGATATGGCGTTTCTCGTTTGGACAGTATTCCGCTACCAATAAAATGACGGCAGTCAGCAAGCCCTCGGCTGCATCGTAAAAAAATGCATTCTGGCCGTAGGAGCCTGCATCCAGTCCTCCGGAGTTGACAATGGTTTTGGCAATAATCTTTGCATATTTCTCCGCCCTGGCTTTTGCTGGGAGATTATCAGGATTGGCAAGGTATTCATCCATATATTTGTTCACAAGGTGCAGCATATTGTTGCCGTCGCTGCGGGTGGGGTTTCTCAGGTCAATGACGGACACATTGTAGCCATAGTAATCCTTGGCGATGCATCCGTAATTCCTGTAAAGGTCGCCCTTGGTGTCGGTGGTAATAAAGCTCATCCCGGAAGCACAAGCATATTCCAGATTAGGATAAAGGAAATTTGCGGTCTTGCCGACCCCAGCCGCACCGATCATCAATGCATGCACATCCCCCTGGTCTACAAGAGCGGTGACCGAGCCTGGAGCTGTTTTGCATCCCACAACCAGACCCTGCACCTTAGGCAGGTTGATGCCCTTGCGCCACCGTTCCGGCTCATAGGGTACATGGGCATAGGTCTTCTTTATTTCATTCTTCGTTGCAAACCTTGCCGTACCATGCTGGCCGTCACCTACCGTCCTGGCCTTGATACCATTCAAGGTATAGTAATGAGCCAGGAGAACGATAAAACCGATGACTCCAAACATAGTTGCAGCAGCTATAATTAAAGTAACCACCTGTGATGCTTGCATTGGTTTCCTCCTTCCTTCCAAATTAAGAAAGCCATGCACCAATTATTTTTCATTCGCACATGGCTTTCTTCAAATCTGCAGTTATAATATTGCTAAATACCAGGCTGCAAAAATTCTTCGCAAACAGCCTGCATATAATCGACTCTCTCTTCATTCTGCTTTTGCAGAGCTTCTATTCTCTGTTCCTGCTCTTCAAGACATATAAAAATTTGAACCTTGACGCAGTTTAGTGCAAGACTCATATACGACGCGATTAATTTTTGCTTATCCTCAAGGGTACGGATTCCAGATGTTTTGAGCTGAGCATTAATGGCATTGACATCCTGCTGGATATCCTCTGCTTTGGTTTTCAGCTTTCCCCGGTCCTGGTGCGGATGATAGCTGCGACAGAGTTCATCGGTCAGTTGCTTAAAATTCATCGGTTTTTCAAGTTGCCGGTATTGCGCCATCACTACAAACAGCGCATATACCGTCATGCTTAGCAGTTGTTCCATCAGGACAGCCTTTTGTCCATCGGTTGACCTAGATGACTGCATGAGGGGTATTGCTTTTTCATAGAGCTCCATCAGCATTGCATGAGGATTTTTCACGGATTTGATATGGTCGCACAAGTAATGAATCTCTCCGCACAGTTCTTTACAGGCTTCAAGCTTCGGATGCGGTTTTGCCGGAATCGGTGTTATGCCATGCTGCGCTTTCAGGTCCTCATTCCAATCCTTGCATGCTGGCTGCAAACATGAAACACTGGCATATCCTTTCTCAAGCAATATTTCCGTAAGGCGGCCAGCAGCTTCTATACCGGCAGGATCATGGTCAAGGCACAGTACCACATTTTTAATGTGCATATTTTTTGACAGCACATGCAGCATGGCATGTTCAGCCACACCATCCAGTGCTACATAGCTGTGCTGCTGCCAGCCGTTTTTATGCAGGGTGATAAATGACAGCATGTCGACGGGAGCTTCGAACACATAAAGGGTATCACTTGTACCGATGTAATTGAAGCTGTATTTTGGATCTGAGCCTTCCACATTTCCACGGTAACCAGCAGCGTTGGAATAGGTTCCTCTTTTATGTGCATGCCGGGCAGTACCGTTTTCATCATAGCCTGCAAAAACAACATTGTGATATTCCTTATCCTCATATATTTTTTTCTCTCTAGCAAAATGAGTAAGCACGTCCCGGTCAATATATCGCTGCTTCAAGAGGTAGGCATATACCCGGCGCATATTATCGGCAGCCTCCGGCAGAAGAAACTCCTTTCGCTTTGGCGGGGAGTCATTTTTATTGGTCTGCTTAAATTCCACACCCTGTTCGCCGCCCAGCAGCAGTATCACTGCATCAGGGAATGAGAGGCCATAAAATTCCTGCACAAAATCAATGGCCAGACCACCTTGCCTGGCGCTGTGGCGGAACCACCGGTTGCCCCGGATTGTCACACTATCATGACGCTTCCACCGCCACTCCCTGCCGGAGCGTATGAGCTGCTCTCCCTGCCGTCTGAGAAAGTCCACAAGGTCAACGGAGTTTGCACGCTGTTTCTGCTCATCGGTAAAATGTACGTACTCTGCCATAGCGATCCTCCTCGTCAGTGTTTCCGCTTGCCCGACCTGCGAAAATAAGCCACCCTTTTCACAGGTGGCTTCAGTCTTGAGAATATATAACAGACGGGGATCTTTTCTTTTTTCTGTAGGTAGTTCTTCTTCATGGGAATTCCTCCTAATAGCTTTGATGTGGCGCATGGTCGTTATATGCGTGACCTTGAGCCAGTTTTTTCTCTATGAGTTTTTTGCGGAGCTTGCGGTCAACCTGGATGAGAGGATTGCCAAAAGCTTTCTGATACTCCTCTCTAAAGATATTGCCCAAGTGATGCATCAATCGTGTTGCTGCAAGGAGTATGGATGGGTCTTTGAAGGAATCCATGCGTTCTAATAAAAACTTGGCATAGATATTTCCCTGTGCTGCAGCTGCCGACAGCCAATGCACCGCTGTTTCCTTATCCTGCCTGACATCATGCCCCAAAAGATACAGTTTGCCGAGGGCATATTGCGCATACTGATTGCCTTGTTCTGCAGATTTGGTGAACAGTTCCACAGCCTTTACGGCATCTTTCTCTAGATGGTTTCCTGTAAGGTACAGCTTCGCCATTGCATACTGTGCGGGAGCATTCCCGTTGTCCGCAGCTTTCCCCAGCCACTGCAATGCCTTTTCTACATTTTCATGCTCGCTGTCCGATTCAAGATAAATCCTGCCGAGCATATACTGTGCGTTGACATTTCCGAGCTTTGCAGATTTCTCAAAATATGTGGTGGCAGCAGTAATATCACCATCATCTTCTATTGATATATTCTGTTCCTCGTCCGGCTCAAAAGTGAAATGGTGACTGCCGATATTTAACGCTTCGGCAATCACCATGTTTTTAATGCTCTTGAATTCTTTCTGCTGTGAAAGCGGAAGAGGCGGCGGCAGCTTGTCAACATAGGTGCTTAAAACTTCATTACGCATTTCGTACCAGCTGCTGTAAAGCTCTGTTACTCTTTCATCCTTTGCAAGCTCATCGACAATCTGATTAACGAGTGCCTTGAGGGGAGCCTTCAGATAACCGTATTGCTTCTTGCCGGAAGTATATTTAAGCTTTTCAGCAAGGCGGGCAATCAATTCCTCTATATTTTTATTCTCACATACCCCTGCACGAAAAGGGCACACAGCCGCCAAATATGCGGCTTTTAGTATGCTATTTACACGGTGGTGTTGACGTCATTATTGGCAGCAGCCGTAGAGGAAGGCCGGGCCGGTCTTTTCGGCTTTTCCTGCACCCTGGAATCCCGGCTTTCAATGTACTCACGGACAGGCGCTGGGACATGCTTTTCGTAGAGCTTTTGCATCACATCGTCCAGCTCCGTCTGAAGATCGGCATCCTTTTTGCCCATGTACTGCTTGATAGCATTCAACTTTTCTTCATCAAATTTAATTTGAAGGGTTGCTTGTTTCATTGTGAATCTCTCCTTTCAAATTTACATACTCATGCTCATGCCTTGGGATTCTTCCGGTTCTTCCGGCAGCTCCGGCTGTCTGGCCTGCGAAGATAATGATGCTGATTCAGCCACCGCCTGCTCACGCTGGCGGCGGGTTTGTCTTGACTGGCGTTCCCTTTGTGGCTCCGGCTGCTGCTCCTGAGCTCTCTGTTCAAGCGTTTCCTCTTGCAGCGATGCTTGGTCTAGCTTACTTTCCACATATTCTCGAACGTGTGCCGGGACAACTTTTTCATAGGTTTTATCAAGGTAATCTTTAAGTTTCTGCTCAACAGTCAGCTCCTTTTTGCCCATAAAAAAACGGAGTGCATCCAGCTTCTCCGTGGGGAACATTATTTTCAGTTCAGTTTCTCTCATCGTTCTTTTCCTCCTATAAATCATTTTCATACCGGTAGATTCCGGCTCCGGCTTTGCATCATGAAGCCCTTGAGTTTGCTCCTGATGCGCAGCGAGAAAATCATTTCTTCCCTCCTTGGCAAACAAAAAAAGCCATCCCTTTTCGAGATGACTTTTGCTTCTAAATTATTCTGTTGGCTACATACTCTGGGTAAAATCTGACAAACCTTTGCGGTCCGGCTTCATACCTTCGGCAAGAGCCAGCGTCTTTTCCCATGTCTTTTCGGTTTCATATTTGAGAAACTCATAAAGAGGATTTAAATCTTCGGCTTCATCATACTTTTGCAGGCACTCGTAATACATCCGCTTATCCTCGTTATAGACAATGAGGGGCGGGTGGTTATGGGTCATGAGATAGTAATTCATCAGTGTCCTGCCGACACGCCCATTGCCGTCTGCAAAGGGATGAATATACTCAAACCTGGCGTGAAGATAGGCGGCGGCTTTTAAGACATCTTTGCCCTCATACGCGTTGACTTCGGCAATCAGTTCCGTCAGGTCCTTTTCCACATCCTCCGCAGCGGAGCCCACCTCATGGATGCCGGTTACATAATCGTGCTTTTTAAATTCGCCCGGCCGCTCCTCATTTTCAATATACCTGCGCTCATCGTAAGTTCCGCTGGTGAGAACCTTGTGAATTTCCTTGACCAGCTCGATGCTGAGAGGCTCCTTTTTCACGATTTTTTCTTTCAAAAACTCATAGCACAGCTTTTGATTCTGCTGTTCAAACAGGGCACGGGGACTTCCGGTGTAGCCCACAACCCTGCCGTTTTCAAAGATTTCTCTTGTATCGTGATAGGTGATTTCCTCGTTCTCTATTTTCCCGGAATGAAACGCAAACAGGATGCGGAAACTGTCAAGATATTTATCTAAATCAGCGGCGGACGCAATTTTGTATGACTGCCACAGTTCAACAGCCCGGTTATATTGATCCAAGCGCATTCCTCCTTTTTTACAATATTTGTTTCATTATACCACACTTTTAATAAACTTAGACAGAATTACGAAGGCTATAGGTTTATTTTAACAGGAAGTCTCGCCATTGGAAGCTACCCATTTTTCTAATCCACGGCATCGTTTTTCACCCTGCTTATGGCAGATAATTTCTTGGGTTTTGCTTTTCACCGTTCACTCGTACCTCAAAGTGCAAGTGTTCTCCGGACATATACAGGCTGCCTACGGCAATTTGGATGAGCAGAATTCCCCCTCTCTTGAGGTTGGCAAAAAACACTTTAATTACCGCATAGCCCATGAGGATCAAACAGAATATCCCCATAATGGGACTGACTAAGACATCGCCTATGCTGGCAAGGACAGCGGCAGCCATGGTGCTGATGCTGCTGTCTGCCGCTGCAAGTCCTGTGATGCCGGATGTGAAGGCGCCCTGCAGGGTAATCGCCAGCTTGTACAGTTCCACCGGCACAATGGTAAACAAGCTGACAGCCATAAAGCCCTTGATGGCATTTAAAGCTGTGTCCTTGATGCTGCCCCTGCCGCTTTGGTATTCAATGCCACATTCAAAGGCGGAAACCACAAGCCCTGTCCCATAAAGCGCCCATGCAAGAAAGGTTCATCCACATCGGAGGCAGGGATTTGCCGCCAAAGGACACCGGAACCTCCAGCGGGTTTTGAAAGCGCAGCAGCTTTTGTTTCAAATCCTGTTCGTTCATCAGAAGACCTCCTTTCAGCGCAACAAAAAAGAACGGAGGTTATCCGCTCTTTTTCGCCATGCCCATTCTTTAATTATGCCGTAGAATCCACTCCAAGAGTTGCTTATCATCCATCTCCCCAGCGGCAAGCTTTAAACCGGTTTCAATAATATCCTGATCCGAACAGGTTAGCTCGATGCCATTGATCTCCAGAAAAACCAGCATGGCAAGCATTCCGATTCTCTTGTTGCCATCAACAAAGGGATGATTTTTTACTAAAGAATACCCCAAACGCGCCGCCTTCGCCTCCAGTGTTTTATATACATATTCACCGCCAAAGGTCTGAAATGGAGCGTTGACCGCCGAGTCCAGCAGGTTCTCGTTACGAATCCCGTCCAATCCTCCGGTTTCCTTGATCAACGCGCTGTGCATCATCACGATTTGCGGGATGCTTAATCTTTTCATTTAGCCAGTTCCTCAAACGCCGCCCGGTGTTTTGTGATCAGGCGGCGGGCTATACTTTTCACATCCTCGTCAACCGCCATTTCCTCAGCCTGAAATTCACTGAACTCTGTGATAATATAACGCGGCACATTGTTTTTCAAAATGACCGCAACACCATTCTCATCAACCAAGCGCGCCACCTTGGAAAAATTCTGATTGGCCTCGGTAATGGATACAAGGCTGTTTGTGTTAATATTCATTCAAAACACCTCCTATTTCTATTATACACAGAAATAGGATAAATTCAACCTATTTCATTTCAAAACATCCCGCCGAGGGACTTGATGATCTCATAGCCGATGATGGCGAGATAGGTAAACAGGAAGCATATCAGCATAATGAAGGAGAAAATCCGGATTTTGGGCGGTATCTTCTGCGCCTCACCCTTGAGTCTTTGCAGCTCCAGCACCTTAAAATCGTGGGCGAGCATCTGAGAACAAATTTCGCCCTGACGGGCAACTTTAAAACCACAAATCGGATGGAGGCTAAACTTCATCCGATTTTATTATCATATCTCCCTCACAATGTGGACATAGGACAATTGGACTTCCGTTTTCAGCAAATTCCTCAGGTATATAGCTTTCATACGCTACAAAATCAGGTACATATTCTTCATATCCACACGCCCTGCATTTGAACATGATTAATTCATCTGGCTCATTTCCACCAAACGGAATTTCATCAAATTCTTCATAGACTATCTCTTCATTTTGATTTGCTTTACTCATAATAATCCCATCCTATTCATGTTCTTACAAAATCATAGATGTATCCATATTTGTAATGCCATATTTCCCACAAATCCATAGTTTCTCCACATTTTTTACATTTCAATGGATCCTTTGAAAAATTGTTTATCATCAATGCTCTCCATGTTAATGCTCTGTCTTTTGTGTCCCACCAGTCTTTTAATGTGTATTGTTTGCCTTTTAATCCACTTTTGATATACTTCAGTAATCCAAAACATTTCTTCACTTTTTGTTGTATACTTCCTGCATATACACCATATCTTCTCACCATCTTAAAATGCTTTGGCGGTATGTGCATCATCAGCTTCCCTATAAATTCTTCCACTTATATATTTTTTCCCACACTTATTGCAAAACCTACTTTTTCAACTAAAGCCTACTTTAATCTTCTCAAAACATTGCATGCAAATATATGCTACAAAACCTAACGTCACATCTCCACAATATAGCATTTTTAAGACTTCACTGAGTAAGTGTTCTCTCATTTTTTCTGGAAACTTTTCTTTCTTAGCTTCCCAAAATCTATTAAAATGTTCTTGAAATATTTGTTTGATAATCCCTTTTGTCTTCATGATTATTTATTATCTCAAAATCCTATATCCTTTGCCAATACTTATCCACAGAAATTTTGCGCAAGCTATTTCCTTAATAAAAAAAAGCAGCAGCATCTTATTCCGCTAATTCCGTAGTGAGGATTCCTTATTCGATTTATAGCCTATATAAAAAAAGGCAGCATGTGTTAAAACTACCCGTTATTTACCCGTTCTATTTGCGTATTCTGAACCTGCTGGGTAGCGTTCTCCCGAAATCTTGATCTTCGAGAGCGCGTCGTTCAAATCACTTAGCTCCTCGGGAGTCAGCTCAATGTCCGCTGCGCCAAGATTTTCTTCCAGGCGCTCCAATTTGCGTGTTCCTGGAATCGGAACAATCCATGGCTTTTGTGCAAGCACCCACGCCAGAGCGATTTGAGCCGGCGTTGCGTTTTTCCCTGCAGCAACCTTCTTGATAAGTTCCACTAAGACCTGATTTGCTTCGAGATTCTCCGGTTTAAAGCGGGGAACAATGCTGCGGAAGTCGGAGCTAACAAATGTTGCATTCTTATCAATTTTTCCGGTAAGGAAACCCTTGCCCAGCGGGCTGAATGGAACGAAGCCGATTCCGAGTTCCTCCAGGGTAGGCAGCAGTTCTTCTTCAGGACTTCTCCACATCATTGAATATTCACTTTGAATTGCAGTGAGCGGCTGAACCGCGTGTGCGCGGCGAATCGTTTGCACTCCTGCTTCAGAAAGTCCCCAATATCTGATCTTCCCTTCCTTGATTAGGTCTTGTATTACTCCAGCTACTTCCTCGATAGGCACATTTGGGTCAACACGATGCTGATAGTACAGGTCAATGGCTTCGACTTTAAGGCGTTTGAGCGAGCCTTCCACTGATTGCCTAATGGTCGACCGCTTGCTGTCAAGCACCTGCTTGCCATCTACCATTTTGATGCCAAACTTGGTAGCGATGACCACCTTTCCCTTGAATGGAGCAAGGGCTTCACCTACCAACTCCTCATTCACATATGGACCATATACTTCAGCGGTATCGAAGAAAGTAACACCGCGGTCAATGGCCGCATGGATCAATGAAATCATCTCTTTCTTGTCTGATGCCGGACCATAACCATGGCTCATTCCCATGCAGCCGAGCCCGATTGCAGAAACCTCAAAACCACTGTTTCCTAATTTACGTTTTTCCAATTCTATTTCCCCCTTTCGTTTATGGTATCAAATTAAGTTTTTTTAGCCAGTTTGCAACATCTTTGTCTGCTCTGTCAACACTGCCGCCTCTAATAGCCAACCCGGATAATACCTTTGCATTTGGGCAAAGTTTCTTGATGTCGCGTTCACTACTTCCCATTCCACTACCTTCATGTGTGCAAAATGGAATAATGGTCTTTCCTGAAAAATCATACGACTCTAAAAATGTAAATACCGCCATCGGCATCGTTCCCCACCAATTCGGATATCCGATATAAATCACATCATAAGAATTCATTTCTTCTACTATTTCTGTAAGCTTTGGTCTGGCATTTTTTCTCTTTTCTTCCTGTGCTACATTTGTTGTTTCCGTATAATCTTCCGGATAAGATTTTACTGTTTTGATTTGGAACATGTCGCTTCCTGTTAATTCCTGTATTTTCTTTGCTATTACTTCTGTGTTTCCAATTGGCAGGTTTACAATACTGCCTGCCACATAACTATTTCCTTTGCGTGAAAAATAAGCGATAAGGCTCTTAGAATTTGTCATTTCCTTTCCCTTTCTAATCAAGCATCTTTTCTATTCTACCTATTAAATATCAAATTTAGCAGTATCTAGCCATTTCACGATTTCTGGATCATTATGTGAAAAGAAGCTGCTTTTTTTCGTGTCTAGTGATGCAATCTTCTCCATGTCTTCTTGGCTTAATTTAAAATCAAAAATATTAAAGTTTTCAATAATTCTTTCTTTGTGTACAGACTTCGGAATCGCAACCACTCCTCTTTGTATCAACCAGCGTAAAATTACCTGTGCCACTGATTTGCTATATTTTTCAGCCAGTGATAACAAAACTTCATTCTGGAACATGTTATTTCTTCCTTCTGCAAAAGGTCCCCAGGATTCTATCTGTACATTGTACTCTTTCATCAGTTTAGCACTTTCTATTTGCTGGCAGAATGGGTGTGTTTCAATTTGATTTATGGCAGGAACCACTTCATTATGAAGTATTAAATCCACCAGACGATCCATCTGAAAGTTACTAACCCCAATCGCCCTAATTTTCCCCTCACGATACAGTTCCTCCATAGCTCGCCAAGAACCATATACATCGCCAAATGGCTGATGGATTAAATACAAATCCAAATAATCCAATTGCAATCTTTTCAGCGATTTCTCGAAGGCTCTTTTTGCACTCTCGTAACCGGCATCCTGAATCCAGAGCTTAGTCGTAATAAACAGTTCCTCTCTCGGTACGCCACTGTGTTTGATTGCTCTGCCAACCGCCTCTTCGTTTAGATAAGCAGCAGCGGTATCAATCAAACGATAGCCTGCCATGATCGCATCATAAACACACTGTTCGCATTCCTTCGCATCAGCAATCTGATAAACTCCAAAGCCCAGTATAGGCATCTCAACACCATTGTTTAAAATTATGTTTTGCATACTAAATCCTCCTTTGATTTTGCAAGCTGCATAGTTTGATTGCTCAATACTCATTTTACTCGGAATTTCCGCCTTTCCTCGAACTGGCAGACAGCACCAATACATTTTTGCCCATAAAATTAATTCTCCGATCTCTTTAGTTCTTTTTCTTTTTCAACTACTATCTGTTCATATACTGCAATTTTATAATTCAGGCGTTCCAGTGTTTTCTGCATATCTTCCATTCTTGCAATTAACTGCTTACGCTGCTCGGTCAAAAGTTCTTTTCTGGCCTCAATGGTCGCATCACCCTGTTGAAACAACTCGACATACTCAATCAATACTTCAATCGGAAGACCTGCATTCCGCATACATATGATAAACTCGACCCACTTACAGTCTTCTTCAGTATAATCCCTGATTCCGCTTTTATTACGGTTCACACGAGGAATCAGTCCGATGCGTTCATAATAGCGGAGTGTATCCTGTGAAACATTAAATTTTTCACTTACTTCTGCAATCGTCATACAGTTTCACCTCCTGACATCCGATATCATAACACTTGAAGTTAGCTCCAAGTCAAGCTCTCAGAAAAAGAGAAATCCTTACTCACTTTCCAAGTCGACTACATCGATCCGTAAGATAAGCTAAATGACAATTCACCCTGCGAGTCATCCAGCTTTTCCCTAAAATTGATGTTATTTTAAATTGTTATAATTCGCCAAGTTTAAAAATCAAAATTTCCGCTATTTTAAACTTGGCGAATTTCATGGATTGTTTCCTTGATTTATTTTTAATTTTAGACTGAACAATCCATATATTCTTCATCCGTTACGGGTTCTAACCATTCGGCGTCTCCCTTTTGAGGATTTGTTGTTATTCCGATATGTGTAAACCAGCTATCCGGTGTAGCACCATGCCAGTGTTTTACAGCCGGATTGATCTTTACTACATCCCCTGCGTGAAGCACCTGTACAGGCTTGCCTTCTTCCTGATAATATCCTTTGCCGCCTGTAACAAGCAGAATCTGCCCACCTGGATGTTTATGCCAATTATTTCTTGCGCCTGGCTCGAAAGTTACATTGTATATCGGGCAATTAAAGATGCTGTCATTAGAAACCAGCATTTCAAGCCATGCTGTCCCTATAAAATAGTCATTCGTAATTTTTTCACCTTTCGGGAACATTACACTTTCACTTAAATTTTTTGATTTGTTCATGTTTTATTCTCCTTTAAATTAAATTTTTCTTTCTACTGAAATATTGGATGTCATTCCACCTAATTTACTACCGGCTTTACACTTGTAATTTCAAACAAATCTTTAATATTCTTCTTTCTATGCTTGCGTGCAATGACCATGTGGATGCCCTGTTCGGCAAGATTTTTCGTATAAGGCACATGGAAATCATAGAGGAAAGCAGCAACGAATTTAGTTAATTTTTTCAATTGTAACCGTAAAATCACCGCGAATACTTGCAAGCTTTTCTATGCCAGATTTAATCTTACCCAATATAATAAGTCCATTTGCATAACCAAAATCTCTATAAAATATAGCCAAATTTCCCCAAGGAGAGTAATAAGTGAAATCTCCAACTGAAGGATCAC
>NZ_NPML01000026.1 GCF_002252565.1 Petroclostridium xylanilyticum | reverse complement strand
TACCTAAGGCAATTAAAAGAGCAGGTTAAGAATTCAAACCGTGACCTGTGAACCGTGAACTGTGAACTAGACACAGTTGAATTATCCGGTGACAATGACATGGAGGATACACCCGTTCCCATTCCGAACACGGTAGTTAAGCTCCATCGTGCCGATGATACTTGGAGGGGGACCTCCCGGGAAAGTAGGTCGTTGCCGGATTTTATTCGGGGACATTTCCTAATGGAAATGTCCCTATATATGTGTGTTTTTATTTTGTTACTTCCCTCAATTAATATATTAAAAGATATGATGTATACTGAATAACTAATTGTATAGCATGTTAAATATTATTAAAAATATACATTTGAATTTGTTTAAAAAGTGGATTTATGTTTATTCTATTGTGTTTTTATTGACAATTGCTGTTAAAGGATATATTATAATTACATAAATATTTTGAAGTAATGGGTGTGTGTTGAGGATATGAGATTAGTAAGTTCCATAGCATATAAGTGGGCATTGGCTGTAGCAGATAAATTTAATAGCAATCATAAGTGGAAAAGGTTTTATTATTATTGGATCAGGTTAATACTAGGTACATTGCTAAAAATGTCAATTATTTTTGGTATTGCATATTTATTAGATGTTTTTTGGCCAACTTTTTATTGTGCCGTTACATACGGTATCGTCAAGATTATTTCAGGCGGCATGCATTATAGACCATTAGGCAGGTCAATATTGCTCTCAGTAATGTTATTTATTACAATGGGTGTCGTTGCGGATACATTTAATTATATATATAAACCATTTGATGATACTCTGACAAAAGGGCCATTTATTTATACCTGGGTAATGTTTATTTTTTCTGCATTATGTGCTATAGTATTTGTACCGGTTAAGGTAAAGCATAAAGTTTCATTTTGGAACTTTAGAAAATGGATTTATAAGATATTAACAATTGCTTTTGTAGGATATGCAATGTACTATTCTTTGCAGTTATTAAATCTGGAAAATGCAGAAGAAGTTATTAACGTTCATATGCCGCGTGTAATATCTATATGGACAGCAATCGCGTTTGAACTTGCTACTTCAATTCCGTTCGTATATTATGGTGTAACAAGGTTGAACCAGATACTTAACTATAAATAATTGGCAATAGCTTATAAAAAGGATGTAGTTGAACTACATTTTTTTTTGTTTATATTAGTATTTAAGGGCATACTATAAAGGGGTGTGAATATGGAACCGATAGCAAGAAGGGAAAAAATAATTGAGATATTATCAAAAAGACAAGCTGCTGTAAGTGGCTCAGAGCTGGCGTTAATGTTAGATGTAAGTCGCCAGGTGATTGTTCAAGATATTGCATTGTTGAGGGCTGGAGGTACCGAAATTATTGCTACGCCGCAGGGATATCTGCTTCTCGGAGAAACAAGCCAAAGATTCAGAAAAACAATCGCCAGCAAGCATGATAAAGGTAGTATAAGAGATGAGCTTACCACAATTGTAGATGAAGGTGGTACCGTATTGGACGTTATCGTTGAACATAGCATTTATGGCCAAATTTCAGGAAATATAATGGTAAGTTCAAGAAGAGAAGTAGATGAATTTATGAACAAAATTAATAGAAGCGACATCAAACCGTTAAGCGATTTAACAGGTGGAATTCATCTGCATACGATTCAGTGTAAAGATGAAGCTACGATGAAACGAATTGAAGATGTACTTTTAGGGAAAGGGTACTTGTTAAAATAATAAAGATATGATATATTTTTTTATGATACATGACAAGACAACTATCATTACAGGGGGACAGATAATGAGCAAAGAGATTGATAAAAATGAAAGAAAAAATATGAGTTTTTTTAAAAGAAAAAATATAGAGTTTTCTTTAAAAAGATATGGTATTGAAGCATTAGGGTCAATGGCATTAGGTCTATTTGCTTCTCTGATTGTCGGCTTAATATTGGAGCAAATGGGAAAAGGGTTCAATATCCCTGTATTGGGCAGCCTTGCAAAAGTGGCAAAGGTAATGATGGGGCCGGCAATAGGGGTAGCAGTTGCTGTTGGATTAAAAGCTCCTAATCTGGTATCGTATTCTTCAATTATAACCGGTGCAATTGGAGCACAAGCTTTATATCTGATAAGCGGTAACCCGCCATTGTTTACCCTGCCCGGTGAACCGGTTAGTGCCTTTGTTGCAGCGGTGGTAGGTGCAGAATTTGGTAAATTGATAGCAGGGGAAACAAAAGTAGATATTGTTTTAGTTCCTTCGACAACAATTGTAACCGGTGGTCTAGCAGGATTATTTATAGGTCCGTTTATGGCAACATTAATGACACAAATCGGGAATTTTATAAATTTTGCTACAACACAGGAACCGATTATTATGGGAATTTTAGTATCAGCAACAATGGGTATTATATTAACGCTGCCAATCAGTAGTGCAGCGTTAGCAATCTCACTAAAATTAAGCGGGCTGGCGGCAGGTGCAGCTACTGTGGGTTGTTGTTCCCATATGATAGGTTTTGCAGTAGCAAGCTTTAGAGAAAATGGGTTGGGAGGATTAATTGCACAGGGATTGGGTACGTCAATGCTTCAAGTACCAAATACTATCAAGAACCCAAGAATATGGATTCCTCCTGTGTTAACCAGTATTATTCTGGGGCCAATAGCTACTACAGTATTTGGTATGAAAAATGTTTTTGCAGGCGCTGGAATGGGAACGTCAGGACTAGTGGGGCAGATTACAACATTAAGTAATGAGGCAATGGGTTCAAGTCCTGATGTGTTTGTGAAAATTGCACTTATGCATTTTATTTTTCCAGCTATTTTATCCTTAATTTTTTCTGAAATTCTTAGAAAAATAAATTGGATAAAATATGGGGATATGAAATTGGATTTAAAAATGTGAATTAAGTTGTGGAAAAACTCATAACATATCCACAGGTACTGTTTATAAAGTTTACAAAAAATTTGATTACTGTTAATAAATGCGGTATTATTGAACATTTGAAAGTAATAAGTTGTTTGTGGAAAACTTAAAGTTATCCACAGGGAGATGAAAAAGTTGTTTATAAAAAGGACAGTCTTACAACTTACTGTTTATAGTTAGTTAGCAGGCTGTCCTTTTTAAACTTTAAGATTAAAAATATTGCGCCAATGGTATAAATAAAATATAATTTTATAGTTAGTAGTATAATTGCTATAAAGGGAGATGAAACTTTGAAAAATACATTTAACCGGCTAGAATTTGAAATATTAAAAAGCAAATATGGAAAAGATGGGATAGAAAAAGAAGTAATTTTAAACCTCACAAATAAAAAACTTTTTGAGGAATTTAAGCATAATATCGAAAAGGACAGGAGAGGAGAAGTTGCTTTTGCAGTTGAAAGGAAAAATGGTAAAGTTGTGGTTATAAGAACACTCTTTTATCCTGAAGGCATATATAGAATTCCTACTGGTGGTATTAACCATGGTGAAGATATTATTGATGCACTTTATAGAGAAGTAAAAGAAGAGCTGGGGCTCCAATTTGAAATTAAGAAATTTTTAGGGGTAATAAAATTTAATATTATTTACTGTAATGAAAAGTTAAATTTCTATTCATATATTTTCTGGTTAAAGGAAACAGGAGGAAAAATACTAGAAGACGCGTTGGAAGATGAAATAAGTGAATATAAAGAAGTAGATAAAGAGCAGCTGCTGGAAATAGTCAATGTATTGGAAAAATTTCAAACAGAATGGAAGGATTGGTGTAGATTCAGGGCTCAAACTACTGGATTCATTCTACAGTTTATGTGACTAACTATATAAATAAAAGACTACTGTTTCCTATCTGAATCTATAAGTTTAAAAGTATTTTTGCACAAAAAAGCTCCTTATTTACATATATAATAAGGAGGTATAGTATGAAAAAAGTATTAAAAGTAGTTTCGTCAATATTTTAACATTTTCTGTATATCTTATCAATATATAAAATATATAAATATCTGTATTATATTTAATAATTCTATATGCATGATGATGAAAGGCAAAAATTGATGGGATGAAGAATATTAATAAAGAGGAATTGCTAAAATATTTATTTAATATAATTGTAATAAAGTCTTTTGGCAAAAGACTTATATATAGGAATAGGAATTTGTGTTTTGTAAATTCAGCATAATCTCCTATATACTAAAAACGGACTTTGAAACTTTTTTCCTTATTTTGAAGTCTAATAAATATATAAAATATAATAAAATTTTTGCAATTTTAAAAACTTGTTGAATTATAGGGAGATTTAGCAGTACAATATTAATATGTCCATTATTAGAAGGAGGAAGGCTATGGACGGTCAAATGCAAAGCCGACAGTTACAGCAGCAAGATAGCCGACATATTAACTCACGGATTATTAAATACGGACTAATATACTTTTTTATTATTTTTATAATTACTTCTACTTTGATAGGATTTGGTGCATATAATATTCTCGCCTATCCTAATGTTTATGCAGGGGTATATATTAATGATGTATATGTGGGAGGGGAAACACGGGAATCTATAGCAGCCAAGCTTATAGAAAAATATCAGTCAGCTCTGGAAAGCAAAACAATCACAATTACAAGCAAGGGAAAGGTCAAGCAGTTCAGTTGCAAAGAAATAGATGCCGCATATGACATAGATGAAGCAATATCCCAGGCATTTAATGTAGGAAGAGTAGGTAACCCGATTAAGAGGTTATTTACTATCTCCAGCATTAAGAAAAATAATGTTATTATACCTCTAGAGATTCAAGCAGATATGGAAAAGATAAAAAGCAAGATTAAGGAATTAGCTGATCAGGTAGACATACCTGTCAAAGAATATGAAACAAAGGTGGAAAAAGATAGATTAAAGATAATAAATGGAACTCATGGTGAGAAAATTAATTTATCTCAGGCTGCAGATACGGTATTAGAAACTATTATGTCTGGGGATTCCGACAGCATTCAGTTAATTGCAGAGATAATCAAGCCGAAAGATATAGACGTAGATGAACTTTATAGACAAATATGTGTAGAGCCTGCAAATGCCTATTATCAAGTCAAAGATTACCGTATTAATATTGTTCCTCATATTACAGGAAGACGTTTCAATAAAGAAGAGGCAAAGAAAATAATTGATAGCCATCAGTCAGAGGGGGAAGAGTTTTTTATTCCTCTTACAGTAGTTCAGCCTGAAATAGTGAAAGAAGAGCTTGAATTAAAGCTTTTTAGAGATAGACTGTCCCAGTATACAACTTCTTTCAATGTAAATTATGTTGAAAGGAGCCATAACATATTACTGGCAGCTAATGAAATTAATGGTATTGTACTAGGGCCCGGAGATGTTTTTTCGTATAATGAGGTGGTTGGAGAAAGAACACCGGAATTAGGATACCAAAATGCTAAAGTCTATGTGGGAGGAAAGATTATAGATGGTATTGGAGGAGGAATATGCCAGGTTTCCTCAACACTATATAATGCTGTACTTTTTTCCGACCTTGAAGTAATTAATAGGGTAAACCATTCTATGACGGTTGCATATGTTCCTATTGGGCAGGATGCAGCCGTAGCATATGGGTTATTGGATTTTAAATTTAGAAATAATACCGCATGGCCTATAAAGCTGGTATCCAAGTTAAAAGGGGGGCAGGTTACATTTGAAATCTGGGGAACAAATGAGGTAATAGGAAAATCAGTAAGTATAGAAAATATAATCGTACAAACCATACCATTTACAGTAAAATATGTAGATGATCCAAATTTGGAAGAAGGCAAAACCGTTATACAGCAAAAAGGTAGCAACGGATTTGTAGTAGATACCTATAAGATTATAAAGCAAGATGGAAAAGTAATCAGTAAAAAGCTGATTTCAAGGAGTACCTACAGACCTCTTGAACAGATAGAAGCGAGAGGTACCAAAAAGGTAGTGCAAGCGACCGAACCAAAGACAAACGATCAAAATAATCAAAAACCTGAGCAAAACCAACAACCAAAAACACCAGAACAAAGTCAGCAGCCTCAAGGGTCACCTGAGAAGCCTCAGGTGCAGGAAATCACAGAACCTGCTGCTCCAAATGCTATTTGACTAAACATCAATATCCTTGCTTTTTCCTCCACCTATTTCCTCTAGGAATATAGTTAACATAATGTTAACATAGAAGTATGTGTTCCTTAACGTAATAAATATATGAAAATAGCCCGGTGTTCGGAGCTTGGAGCTCGAAGAAAACTGCGAGCTTCAGGTTTTATGCTATTTTCATTAGTATTTGTGACCTGTTGAAGCGGATCATAGGGGTTAGTATGAAAATAGTGGGGAGTGGACAGTGGGGAGTGGGGAGTAAAACCGAAACCACAAAAAAAGTCCGGTTTAGCAGGAAGAAGGGATGCGACTTGGGGACGGTTTGTCTGTCGAATGTGCTTTTCATGCGACTGAGGAACCGTCCCCATGTCGAAGCCCAATTTAATTTTGAACATTCTATTGGAAAAGAAGTGGTACATTAGTAAGAGATAAAGATACAGATATAGATAAAAAAATTTAAAATAAGAAAGAGGTTTATGTATTTACTATTGCATAAATCTCTTTTTTTATCTTTCTTTAATAGGACAATATTTTTAATCTGTATCTCTAATTAAAAAATGTCACCATATTGACATAAGTCCATATAATGATAATGGGGTATATACACGACTTTTAAAAATAGAAAGGAGGTTTATATAATATGAATTATGGTTATTATCAAAATTATATTCAGCAGTATTATCCAGGTATGATGGATTATGAACCAATGAGATATCCAGATATATATTATGTTATTCACCCCATGGTTCGAAGAAAATGTGAAATGATGGATACACCTTACAATCCAATGATGCAGCCATATCCAAGCTATGAAATGGTAGAACAAATGACAGATGAGATAGTTGAAGAGCTCAGAATGAGTCATCCGGATATGATGAGAGATTATGGTATACAATCAGAAAGTGAAACAGAACAGTTTTTTGGACCGAGAGGATTGCTTAGGGCATTAATAGCCATCCTGCTCATTAGAGAATTATTAAGGAGAAGAGGAACTTACGGTTATCCAGGGTATGGTTACGGTTATTACGGACCTGGATATGGATACAGTCCGTACGGCGGATATATGGGATATTAAAGGTCCATTAAAAGGTGGGGGAAGAAGTGAAATAATCTTCTAACCTCCATTTTTTATTATTAAGGAAATAGCTTGCGCAAAAAACAGTGGACAAAGATGCACAAGCCTTGGAAGTTCTATACTTAGAAACTCTGCGGGTGGAACAATGCGCCTTTGTTCACGTGGATTTATAAGATAACGACTAGTGTATGCCTTAGGGAAATAAATAAAAGAGAAGGCAAAAAAATATTCCTTTTGGCAAAGGAATTAAATCGAATTTTATTAGTTAAACCCTATCGTAAAATGTCCTCATAATTACTTCTTCTTGCTGATACCTGTTCAGTTTATTAAAATGAACCGCATAACCTGATACCCGTACTGTGAGTTGAGGGTATTTTCCTGGATTATTCATGGCATCCAGAAGAATTTCTTTATCTATAATGTTGACATTAAGATGATGTGCATCTTTTGAAAAATATCCATCAAGGATAGCGCATAAATTATTTACCCTTACATCTAATGTGTTCCCCAGGGCTTTTGGTACGATTGTGATGGTTACAGAAATTCCATCCCGGCAGTATTCATAGGGAAGCTTGCTGCAGGAGTTGAGAACTGCGAGAAGCCCTTTTTGATCTCTACCGTGTAAAGGATTAGCACCGGGTGCAAAGGGTTCGCCTTTTTTTCTGCCATCGGGTGTGGACCCTGTCTTTTTACCATATACTACATTCGATGTGATGGTAAGGATGGATAATGTATGTTTTGCATTTCTATAAGTCGGATATTCCTGCAAATCCAGAATGAAATTTTTCACCAGTTCAACTGCTATATTATCCACCCTATCATCATTATTTCCATATTTCGGAAAATCTCCTTCTATTTCAAAATCGGTAATGAGACCTTTTGCATTTCTTATTGCTTTTACTTTTGCATATTTAATTGCACTCAATGAATCAGCGACAACTGACAATCCGGCAATACCAAATGCCATATTCCGGTTAACCGGGGTATCAATCAATGCCATCTGAAGCTTTTCATAGGCATATTTATCATGCATATAGTGAATAGTGTTCATGGTGTTTACGTATAATCTTGTTAACCATTTTTGATATTTGTGAAAAATGTTGATAATTTTGTCATAATCGAGATAATCCTGTGGATAAATTTCACCTTCCGGACCAACCTGTAATCCTGTTAATTCATCTTTTCCACCGTTCAATGCCATTAATAAAAGTTTTGCCAAGTTACACCGGGCACCGAAGAATTGCATTTCTTTTCCCAGCCTTGTAGCTGAGACGCAGCATGCAATACCATAATCATCACCAAATACAGGCTGCATCAAATCATCGTTTTCGTATTGTATGGAGCTGGTGTCCATAGAAACTTTTGCACAATATTTTTTAAAGTTTGACGGTAAAGCTGCAGACCATAACACTGTAAGGTTAGGTTCCGGGGAGGGGCCCAGGTTGTATAAAGTGTGAAGAATACGATAAGCGGTTTTAGTAACAAGATGCCTGCCATCAGCCCCTATTCCCCCAATAGCCTCTGTAATCCAAACAGGATCGCCTGCGAATAGTTCATTATATTCAGGAGTTCGTAAATGCCTTACCATTCTCAGTTTAATAACAAACTGGTCAATAAGCTCCTGTGCCTGTTCTTCGGTTAAAATACCTTCCAAAAGGTCTCGTTCAATAAAAATATCAAAAAAAGTGTTGATTCTTCCTAAAGACATAGCGGCACCATTTTGTTCCTTAACAGCACCAAGATATGCAAAATAAGTCCACTGGATAGCTTCCTTTGCGTTGGAGGCAGGTAACGAAATATCATATCCGTAAGTTGCAGCCATTTCTTTTAATTCCTTGAGAGAGGAAATTTGCAGGCTTACTTCTTCCCTTAGCCGTATAATCTCTTCGTTTGCAGGACTGTTTGAAAGCATTTTCAAGTCCAATACCTTTTGTTCAATTAGCTTGTCTACACCATATAAGGCTACTCTACGGTAGTCACCGATAATTCTTCCTCTTCCATAAGCATCGGGAAGACCGGTTATAATTCCTGACTTCCTGGCTTTTTTCATTTCGTCGGTATAAGCACTAAAAACACCATCATTATGTGTTGTTCTATACCGTGTAAAAGTATTTTCAATATCGGGTGAAAGGGTATATCCGTATGCTTCGCAGGCTTGCTTGACCATACGTATGCCACCAAAGGGGTTAATGGCCCTCTTTAAGGGGGACTCTGTTTGAAGTCCGACAATTAATTCTAAATCGTTTTGTATATACCCGGGCCCATGGGAAGTAATGGAAGTTACTTTTTGAGTATCGATATCCAATACTCCACCTTTTTTGCTTTCAAGTTCCATCAGCATTAAACACTTATCCCATAATTTTTTTGTCCTTTCGGTAGGGCAAGTCAAAAAAGATTCGTCCCCATCATAGGGAGTATAATTGAGTTGAATAAAATTAGAAACATCAATATTCTGCTGCCACGCTCCTGCGCGGAAGCCTTTCCATGCGTCTAAAGACATAGAAATCCCTCCTAAACAATTATTTTGGTAGTCCAGGAGGGGCTAAGGGGGAGAAATAAAAATTGCCCACCCCTGAACAAAACAATTGTTGTGCCCAGGCGGTCGGCAATTTTTAAAAATCATACTCCCTGTGGTTAATTCCACTTCCGCCAGTCGTATGATTTTATATTCAATTGATAATTTTATTATATATATAAAAGGGTAGTATGTCAATGTAAATTATTAAAATGGACATACCCCATTTTTTTCTTTTAATAAAATTATCCACAAAAAGAAGCTGAAAATGAGAAGTTATCAGGAGATTTGAGAAATTTGTCCACAGATTTGTAAAAACACGAGAAAAGCCCCCAAATTTATGGTATTGTTAAGATATCGAAAAAAAAACACATAAACCACATAGAAAGGGGCTTTCCTACATGTTTGATTATAGCAAAACAGCATATGATTTGAAAAAAGTATTTGT
>NZ_NPML01000025.1 GCF_002252565.1 Petroclostridium xylanilyticum | reverse complement strand
AAATATCCCGTTCTTTAAATGAGGATATAAAGTTAAAAAAGACTATAGAACGCCTTTCCCGTAACCTTGAAAAATTCTCCTATACTGATGATGTACTTAAGAACCTCTCTTCTGAAGTTAAAAGGTATATTCACCATGATACGCCTATCATTATCGACTTAAGTGATATTGTTAAAAAGTACGGCGTAGTCTTTGAAAATATGGGCAAGATCAGGGATGGAAGCACAAAAGAAACCAATATGGACGGGTACTATCTACTTGAAGCACTTATATATAACCACGGAGACAAGCTTCTTGTCCCAATATATTCAGATTTATTCTCTCCAAGTGAACCGGGATTTAAAAGTGAAAATGAAGAAATCATAAAGTGTTTGGACAAGCTCAGAAGCTTATACGGGACCAAGGGCATTTACACCATGGATAGAGGTATGGACAATGTACTGTTCTTTAATTATTTTGAAAACAACTCTCAAAAGTTTGTCATAAGGCTTAAGAAAAACCGCAATGTCATTTTCAAAGGTAAGGAAATAAATATTGTCGACCTTGTTAAAAAATATAAGGGTAAATATTCAACAATCATAAAGAAAAAGAACGGTAAGCAAAGAAAAATTCAGTTCGGTTTTCTGCCTATAGAGTTGCCTGAGATTACTGGCAAAGTATTTAACCTTGTCTTTGTAAGAGGGTATGCCAGAAAAGGGCTTATGCTTTTAACTAACCTTGATATAAAAGATGGTAAAGACTGTTTAAGACCTATACTTTGCTACATATCCAGATGGAATGTAGAAGAGTTCATAAGATTTAAGAAAAATCAATACAAGCTTGAAGATGTAAGAGTCCAGTCCTATCAAAGGCTTAAAAACATAAACTTTTTATTAACCATGGCAATGAGCTATATTTCTCTTACTTCAAAATCCATAAGTAGCAGGAAGATGATTTTTATTTTGCAGGAGATATCCAAAAGAGTACATGGCATACCACCTTTCCCTTACTACAGTACCGCGGATGGAATTTATGAAGTGCTTAAGAAACACAAAACTGGTATTGCTGAATTTTTGAACTATACAAAAAAGAAGCCCAAATCGCAGCAGCTGAGTCTCTTCGAACTCAGATACTGCAAGAGCTTGCTGGTTTCTTAAATTAAATTTTGGGGTATGTCCATAAATTATTAAAAAATCAAATTTCTTAAATTTTACTTTACAGATATGCCTGCACAATCAAGAAAGAGAAAATGGATTATCGATATAATTTAATTCTTGTTTAACTACCTCCTTGGAGTGTATAATAGATTGAAATTTATATAATAAACAGTTTTTAAGTTTATGAACTGTAAACCATGAAATAACTAATATGATAAACTTGACACGAACGTTTGTTTGATGTATTGTAAAATAGGAAAAGTTATGTTGATGTGAAAAAAGGTGGGGGTATCAAATGCCAAAAAATAATAAAGGAAATGAGTACGGAAATGAAAGTATATCTTCACTTAAAGGTGCAGATAGGGTCAGGTTGCGGCCAGGAGTTATTTTTGGTTCCGATGGCTTGGAAGGATGCCAGCATTCAGTATTTGAAATTTTATCAAACTCTATAGATGAAGCAAGAGAGGGTTATGGAAGTGTTATCGAGGTTACAAGATTCAGAGACTGTTCTATTATGATAAAAGACATGGGAAGGGGTATCCCTCTGGATTATAATCCAAAAGAACAAAGATATAATTGGGAGCTTGTATTTTGCGAGTTGTATGCAGGAGGAAAGTATAAGAACAATTCGGGAGAAAACTATGAATTCAGTCTCGGTTTAAATGGTCTGGGAAGCTGTGCAACGCAATATAGTTCCGAGTATATGGATGTTACAGTTTACCGTGATGGTTACAGGTATGATTTGCACTTTGAGAAAGGTGAAAATATAGGTGGATTAAAAAAAGAGCCTTGTAAATATGAGCATACAGGGACGATTATTAAATGGAAACCGGACATTGAAGTATTTACAGATATTAATATTCCTCTTGAGTATTTTCAGACTACCCTAAAAAAACAAGCTGTAGTCAATGCCGGCTTGCGATTTGTACTTTATGATGAAATCTCGAGTGACTCCTATGATATTTATGAATATTATTACGAAAACGGCATAATCGACTATATCAAAGAAGTCAATCAAGAAAAAGGATTTACCGAAATACAATTCTATGAAACCGAAAAAAGGGGAAGAGACCGGGAAGATAAGCCGGAGTATAAAGTTAAGCTGCAAATTGCATTTTGTTTTAATAACGAGATTAATCTATTGGAATATTACCATAACTCCAGCTTTCTTGAATATGGCGGTTCTCCTGACAGAGCGGTTAAAAATGCCTTTGTTGCCGGGATAGACCAATATTTAAAAGCGAATAACAAATATAATAAAAATGAAAGCAAGATTACTTTTGCAGACATTCAAGACAGTCTAATACTGGTTAGCAACTCCTTTTCAACGGTAACAAGCTATGAGAATCAAACGAAAAAAGCAATAACAAACAAGTTTATACAGGAAGCGATGACTGATTTTTTAAAGCAGCAGTTGGAGATTTATTTTATTGAAAATAAGGTAGAAGCGGATAAAATTGCTGAACAAATTCTTATTAATAAAAGAAGCAGGGAAACGGCTGAAAAGGCTAGAATAAACATCAAGAAAAAATTAGGTGGAAATATTGATATTACAAATAGAGTCCAAAAATTTGTGGACTGCCGTACAAAAGATGTTAGCAAAAGAGAGCTCTATATTGTGGAAGGGGATTCTGCGCTGGGAGCTTGCAAATTGGGTAGGGATGCGGAATTTCAAGCGATTATTCCGGTAAGGGGGAAGATTCTTAATTGCTTAAAAGCCGATTATGATAAAATTTTTAAAAATGATATTATTGTGGATCTGCTAAAGGTAATCGGCTGCGGAGTTGAAATTAAATCCAAGCATAATAAAGACTTACACTCCTTTGACTATGATAGCTTAAAATGGGACAAAATCATCATATGTACTGATGCTGATGTAGACGGATATCAGATCAGGACTCTAATCTTAACAATGCTGTACAGATTGGTGCCGACACTTATTGAAAAAGGTAAGATATACATTGCCGAATCCCCACTATTCGAAATTACTACAAAAAACAAAACTTATTTTGCGTACACTGAAAAAGAGAAAATGGCAATTATCTCAAAGCTCAAAGATAAATATACTATTCAACGTTCCAAAGGACTGGGTGAAAACGAGCCTGAGATGATGTGGCAGACAACCATGAATCCTGAGACAAGAAGACTGATTCAGGTGCTCCCTGAGGATGTTGAAAAAACCCAGGAAGTTTTTGAACTGCTCTTAGGCGACAATCTGCAGGGACGCAAGGATTTTATTGCAGAGAACGGGTATAAGTATATAGATATGATAGACGTGAGCTAATTCAGATTAATATGAATCTTTTTTTTATTTTGAAAAGAGGTGAAAAGAATGGCAACCAAGAATTTGCTGGAGCAAAGAATTACAGAAACATTAGAGACTAATTACATGCCCTACGCGATGAGTGTTATTATCTCAAGGGCGATTCCTGAAATTGACGGTTTTAAGCCTTCACACCGGAAGTTGCTATACACTATGTATAAGATGGGTTTGCTGACAGGGAATAGGACGAAATCTGCCAATGTTGTTGGTCAGACCATGAAGTTGAATCCCCATGGGGATATGACTATTTATGAGACATTGGTAAGGCTAACCCGGGGAAATGATGCATTGCTGCATCCTTTTGTAGATTCAAAGGGAAATTTCGGAAAGCAGTATTCCAGGGATATGGCATATGCGGCACCTAGATATACCGAAGTAAAGTTAGATAAAATATGTAATGAAATATTTAAAGATATAGATAAAAATACAGTAGACTTTGTAGACAATTATGACGGGACATTAAAAGAGCCTACATTGCTGCCCACTACTTTCCCAAATATATTAGTAAACCCTAACCAGGGAATTGCGGTAGGGATGGCGAGTAATATTTGCAGCTTTAACTTGGAAGAGATGTGTGAAACAACTATCGCCTACCTGAAAAATGAAAATACAGACATCACAAAAACACTTAAAGCTCCCGATTTTTCCTCAGGAGGAAAATTGATTTATAACGAAAAAGAGATAAATGAAATATACAATACAGGGAAAGGCAGCTTTAAACTAAGGGCAAAATACAGGTACGATAAGAGCAACAACTGTATCGAAATTTATGAAATTCCTTACACTACTACTACTGAAGTAATTATTGATAAAATTATTGACCTGGTCAAGACAGGCAAAGTTAAAGATATTACAGATATAAGAGATGAAACAGATTTAAATGGCCTAAAAATCACATTGGATTTAAAAAGAAATACAGACCCGGACAAATTAATGAGCAGGCTTTTCAAACTAACAACGCTGCAGGATACTTTTAGCTGTAACTTTAATATACTTATTAACGGGGCGCCGGTAGTACTGGGTGTAAAAGGTATTCTTAGGGAATGGACTTCATTTAGAATTAATTGTATCAAAAGGCAGATTACCTTTGATATTGATAAAAAGTCAGACAAGCTTCATTTACTTAAAGGTTTGAAAAAGATACTGCTGGATATTGATAAGGCAATCAAGATTATCCGTGAAACCGAAGAAGATGCGTATGTCATTCCAAATTTGATGAAAGGCTTTGATATAGACCAGACACAGGCAGAGTTTATTGCAGAAATCAAATTAAGGAATTTAAACAAGGAATATATCTTAAAACGTACCGATGAAATTGATAGTCTGGAAAAAGAACTGGAAGATTTACGGTCCACTCTTAATGATGAAACAAAGATTAAGAAGGTTATTATTAAAGAACTAAGAGAAATTGCAAAAAAATATGGCCAACCCCGGCGTACTGAAATTATTTATGAGGAGCAAATGGAAGAAATAACAGAAGAACATTTAATTGACGATTATAATTTAAAGATTTTTCTCACAGAACAAAGTTACCTGAAAAAAATACCTTTAATATCACTAAGAGCAAATGCGGACCAAAAGCTTAAGGAGAATGATGCAATCATACAGGAAATAGAGACAAATAACAGGGCAGACCTGTTACTGTTTAGCAACAAGCATACTGTCTACAAGCTTAAGGTCCACGAAATTGCCGATTGCAAGGCAAGCAACCTGGGTGAATATTTGCCAAATCTGCTTCAATTGGATGCAGATGAAAAAATTATTTATGTAGTTGCAACAAACGATTACACAGGTTTTATGCTCTTCTCCTTTGAAAACGGAAAAATTGCAAAAATAGACTTAAATAGTTATGCTACAAAGACAAACAGGAAAAAGCTTGCAAATGCGTATTCCAATTTTGCCAGGCTCATACACATTATCTATCTTCAAGAGGATATAGAACTAGTTGCATTTAGTAGCATTAATAAAGTTTTGGTTTTCAATACTGCCAATATCAGCCTGAAAACCACCAGGGATTCCCAGGGGGTACAGGTGCTTAATTCTAAAAAAGGGAGCACAATGGTCAAGGTAAGAAGAGTTGATGAGGTAGAATTTGAGGATTTAGATTATTATAGGACTAAAAATATTCCTGCTACCGGGTGTTATTTAAAGCCGGAAGATAGAAACAAAGACCAGATTACACTATGGGAGTAAAGAGCAAAAATAACAATGGTTCATGCCCGGCTGCAATTGGGGCATAACCATTGTTTGATTTTAAAGGCTCCGGCAAATAATAGCTAAGGGTTAATTTAGGGATTTACATAGAGGTGGTAGTTTTTGGGATTTTGGAATGGCTACTTCAAAACTGGTTCCGAGATCTTCCTCGCTGATTACTTCTATTGTACCTTTATACTTTTCTACAAGAGACTTTACAATATAAAGCCCCATGCCTCCTTCACCATCTTTTTTAGTAGTAAAACCTTTGTCAAATATCTTGGTTTGAATATCCGAAGGAATGATAGGAAAGTTGTTTTCAATGATAAAGTAATACTTTTCATCATCTTCATCTATTATAATTCCAAGCTTTTTATCAAAATTTTGATCATTCTCTAAGGCGGTTATCGCATTATCAAGTAAATTGAACAATATCTGCGAGTAATCCATAGGATCTCCGTTTAAATAACCGAGATCAGTGTTGATCTCTACATCCGTTTTAATTAGTTTATTAGATGCTTCGCCCGCCTTTTGCATAATAACCACCGCAATTTCAGGGATTGCAATATTTGCAATTTTATAAGTGTTTGCTACTTTGCCTATAGTAGAGTCAATATATGACATGATCCGTTCTGTATTTTTAATTTGTGCAAGCCCTCTTATCACCTGAAGATGGTTGAAAAAATCATGTTTATGTATACGTAAAAACGAAATAATTTCTTTACTTTCTTTAAGCTTAACCAATGTATTTTTTAGCTCGATTTCTTTATTGGCAAGCTCTATTATTTGTTTAATGATCCATATATAGAAAACTGATAGAATATTAGTAAATATAATGATAACTAAGGGGATTTTCGTGTTGAAGTTATCCGTTGAATAAAAGAGACTGGTATTGATAAAACATAAGTTTAAAGTCCCTTGTGCGCTTAACAATATTATTATCAATTTGATTTTACTTCTTAAATCTTTATTTTTAAAAATGTTTTTATCAAATTTCATCTTCATAAAAACCCACTTTATTTTAATTTACATTTTTAATAGATCTCTTAAAGAATCCATAAATTTAAAATCCATAAACCTAATAATAATACCCATTATGATCATAGGAAGGTTGGTTATATATATTAATAAAACATGGTACCATGTATTGTTTAACTGTTTGAAGGGTATTTTTATCCAGGTTAAATAAGACAGAGCGAACACATTTTCTCCTATAACCAGTAAACCTTCTGCAATAAACATTGCGATGAATGATTCCAGAAAGCTGATTTTACCTAAATACTTAAAAAGTAGAGTCAAAACACATAATAATATTAAGGTGTGTGTACCAAGAGGGATTTTGAAAACTGAGTATGCACTTCTTGTAAGGTAAATAAATAATCCGTAAATGATTCCAATAGTAAGTATTTGCTTTGGACTTAATTTAGCTCCAATCAATTTGGGACAAACATAAGCTGTCAATATACCTTCACCAAAAAAACCTATGAGTAGCTTCAAGCTTAACATTCTAACAACTCCTTGAATAAACATAATTGCAACAGATTGGTAATATCACCTGCTTTAGGTGATTAGAAACTTATTTTAATAAACTTTCAGGGATCTCTGGTTGGTAGCTTATTGTGTTTGTTGCCAATGCAACATTGGCATATGCCAAGAATGTAAGTATTACAGCTAATACACTTAAAAACTTAACAAATAACTTTTTAAACATTGTCATACCTCCTGCTTATTTTAATATTGAACAGCAAACTGTCTAAAAACTCCGTAAACTTATAACCTGCCTTAGTTAGAGTGAAACTCTGCCAAAGTATTCCCCAACCTGTTGCAATTATAAACGTAGCATATTTGTCACCTGTAAATAAAAGAGATAGTTTTATTACCAGATACCATATGATTACAACCCACAAAGACAACTTTTTCAATTTTTCCCTTTGAGCTTTTGCTTTGATAGGCTTGTCCGGTACATCTGCAGGTGCATATTTTTTTATAATTAATATTGCAATAATAAATATAAATGCACTACTAACTGAAATATACATAAAATTATATATTGGTAATAACCATTTGACAATTAAACCAAGAGCAGAGAATATTAATGATCCTATTATAAAACAATGGGTAGAAGTAGAAGCATGGGCACCGCCGGAACACACTCTTAAGACAGAATGTGCAATAGCCATAGGAATAGTGATATGTAATATGTTTAAAGGATAAGCAATCAGGATAATGGCTAGATATCCTATGATAGAGCTAATGACAAGCCGTAATGAATAAGCTATAATCTGTTCTTTATCTTGATCTAAACTTAATTGTTTTGTAAAAATAGAAGTAAGTGATTTCACTAAAGTCTCCATTTGACTCTTCCTCACATTTTATTATATTAATTTCCATTATAGTATATCTATAGACCTATTGTAAAGTCTGTGTGTTATATGGATTATATTATTATATTATGTAGTCAGGGATAAATGGTATTAATTTGAATAAATATCCATATTTTTATACCATTAGAAGATAGGATTCGAGAAATTTTTTGATTACGTTCATTATAATTGCTATGCAATAGATAAAATATTGAAAATTGGAAGGGGTTATTTTATAACTGTTGATCACAGCTCACGGTTTATGTTTTATAAGCTTTGCTAACTATTCTGTTTGATGTGAGTTGTTAACCGTGAACTGTGAACAGTTTTTAATATTGACCTTTCTTTATAGCTGACTAAATTAGAATTAAGTACAGCTATTTAATTTCCTTAGTAACCTTAAGTCTCGTCAATGCTCGCCTGACAGCTGCTTGAGTACGAAGATGCTCAATCCGGCTCTGTTTTTGCCTGAGTCTCTCACGGGCTCGTTCCTTCGCTGCTTCTGCTCTTTTTACATCTATTTCCTCCGGCCATTCAACAGAGTCTGCCAATATAATTACGTAGTCTGGCATAACCTCCATAAAGCCGTTAGCGATAGCAGCAGTTCTCCATTGGTTGTTGATCTTTATCTTCAACTCGCCTATACCAATGGTAGTAACCATAGCCTCATGATGGGGAAGGATACCCTGGGATCCGTCTATACCGGGAACAATAACCATCTGGGCATTGCCACCAAAAAAGATTCGCTCAGGGGTTACTACTTCAAGATAAAAAGTAGAAGGCATGGTTAACCCTCTCCTTTCATGGATTTAGCCTTTTCTTTAACTTCATCGATAGTGCCTACCATAAAAAAGGCAGCTTCAGGATACTCGTCCATGTTTCCTTCTATAATCTCTTTAAACCCTCTTACTGTCTCGGCAATAGGAACATATTTGCCTTTCATACCGGTAAAGGTCTCAGCAACAAAGAAGGGCTGGGATAGAAACCGTTGAATTTTTCTTGCCCTGAATACCGTAAGTTTATCTTCCTCTGAAAGTTCTTCCATACCCAAAATTGCAATAATATCCTGTAGTTCTTTATAGCGCTGTAAGATTTCCTGTGTTTTCCTGGCAACCTTATAATGTTCTTCACCAACAATAGAAGGCTCAAGAATCCGTGAAGTAGAATCGAGAGGGTCTACAGCCGGATAGATTCCTAATTCAACTATTCTTCTAGATAGGACTGTTGTAGCATCAAGGTGTGCAAAGGTAGTGGCAGGAGCAGGATCGGTCAGGTCATCGGCCGGGACATAAACAGCCTGCACAGAAGTAATGGAACCTTTTTTGGTAGACGTAATTCTTTCCTGCAGAGCTCCTACTTCGGTTGCCAATGTTGGCTGATAGCCAACTGCCGAAGGCATCCTGCCCAGTAGTGCAGATACTTCCGAGCCTGCCTGAATGTATCTAAAGATGTTATCAATAAAAAGAAGCACATCCTGACCTTCATTGTCCCGGAAATATTCTGCCATTGTTAGACCTGTCAGTGCTACCCTCATCCTGGAACCGGGCGGTTCATTCATTTGTCCGAAGACCATTGCAGTTTTTTCTAAAACACCGGATTCCTGCATTTCATGCCATAAATCATTACCTTCTCGTGTCCTTTCACCTACACCGGTAAAAATAGAATAGCCACCGTGTTCAGTAGCAATGTTTCTAATTAGTTCCATAATCAATACTGTTTTTCCAACACCAGCGCCACCAAAGAGTCCTATTTTTCCTCCTTTTGCATAGGGTGCCAGGAGATCTATAACCTTGATGCCCGTTTCCAAAACTTCTGTAACCGGACTTTGTTCATCAAATCCTGGAGCTTTGCGGTGTATTTCCCACTTTTCATTGGTGTCCACATTACCCTTGTTATCAATAGGTTCTCCAAGTACATTAAAGACCCTTCCGAGAGTGGCTTTTCCAACGGGAACTTTGATAGGTGCTCCTGTATCGGTAACCTCCATTCCTCTTACCAGTCCTTCACTAAAATTAAGGGAGATACAGCGAACGGTATCATTCCCTAAGTGCTGGGCTACTTCAACCACAATATTTGTATCCTTACCTTTTATAACAAGCGCATTGTTGATAGAAGGGAGATGACCTTTTTCAAACTGAACGTCCACGACAGGACCAATAATCTGAGTAATTTTGCCTTTATTCTGAATATCCAAATTTAACACCTCCTTAACGTAATGCTTCTGCTCCTCCAACGATTTCCGAAATCTCCTGTGTGATGGCCGCCTGGCGTGCACGGTTATAAAGAAGGGTGAGTTCTTTTATGAGCTCTTTTGCACTGTTAGTAGCCGAATCCATAGCAGTCATTCTTGCACTTTGTTCACTGCAGAAAGATTCTACTAGGGTACCGTAAAGCAATCCTTTAATATAGTTAGGTACCAAAGTACTCAAAACTGTTGCGGGAGAAGGATCATAGGTTACAATTTCCTTGTACCGTTCATCCGGATCTGCAACCCCGCCAAATTCTGATTTTTCAAGCGGAAGCAGTTTTATTACTTCCGGAGTTAGTTTAACTGCTGATTCCATTTTTGTATATACCACATATATTTCATCCAGCATATGATTGTCAAACATTGAAATCAAAGATTCAGCAATCTCCCTAGCCCTATAAACAGTAGGATTTTGAGCGGTATATAAAAATTCTATATCAATATTGTAGTTATGATGACGGAAGTAATCTCTTCCCATGTGTCCTATAACAAAAAGATATTTTTCTACTTTATTTTGCATATGACTTTCTGCAAACTTTATTATATTGTGATTATAGGCTCCGCAAAGTCCTTTATCAGCGGTGATTACCACATAGCCGGCTTTCTTTTTCTGGACATTTTCTCTTTTGTCAAAATATTTATGTTCAATATCCGGGCTATGGGCAATAATATCCCTTAAAGTAGATTGAATTTTTTCAAAATAGGGTAGAGTGTCATTTAACTGTTTACGGGCTTTTTTTAATTTTGAAGAGGCAATAAGATTCATTGCCTTTGTAATTTGCATAGTTTCTTTTATACTTTTTATTCTTGTGCGGATATCTCTCATGCTAGCCATAAACATTAACCACCCATTCCGGAATACTGCTGTTTAAATTCTTTAATTGCTGATTTAAGGGTTTCTGCGGTGTTATCATCAAGGTCTTTGGTATTATTAATTGTTTCCGATACCTGTGGATACCGTGTATCAATAAATTCTATCAGCTTGGTTTCAAACTCTCTTACTTTCTCTATTGGAACATCACTTAAAAACTTGTTAACTACTGCAAATATTATAATGACCTGGTGATGCATGGGTATAGGATGATATAGGGGCTGTTTGAGTGTTTGTACGATTCTCTCACCCTGGTCAAGCATTTCCCTGGTTGATTTGTCCAGTTCAGAGCTGAACTGTGTAAATACTTCTAGTTCTCTGAATTGTGCCAGGTCCAGCCTTAGTCTCCCGGATACCTTCTTCATCGCTTTTGTTTGTGCAGCACCACCTACTCTTGAAACTGAAAGTCCTACATTAACGGCAGGCCTTATACCGGCGAAAAACAACTCGCTTTCAAGATAAATCTGTCCGTCAGTGATGGATATAACGTTTGTAGGTATATATGCAGATACATCCCCGGCAAGAGTTTCTATAATAGGTAAAGCCGTCATGGAACCTCCGCCCAATTCTTCACTTAGACGGGCCGATCGTTCCAGCAGTCTGGAATGCAGATAAAATACGTCTCCCGGATAAGCTTCTCTGCCCGGTGGTCTGCGGAGCAATAGCGACATAGTCCTGTACGCCACGGCATGCTTGGACAAATCGTCATACACAATAAGTGTATCTTTACCTTTATACATAAAATATTCAGCCATTGCACATCCGGCATACGGAGCTATATACTGCAAGGGTGCCAATTCACTTGCAGTGGCTGAAACAATAATGGTATATTCCATTGCCCCAAACTGCTCAAGTGTAGAAACGAGCTTTGCAAGGGAGGAGGCTTTTTGTCCAATTGCTACATATACACATATAACATCTTTACCTTTTTGATTAATAATTGTATCAATAGCTATAGAAGTTTTTCCCGTTTGTCTGTCGCCGATAATCAACTCCCTTTGACCGCGGCCGATAGGAAACATGGCATCAATTGCCATAATACCTGTCTGCAAAGGTACACCGACAGATTTTCTATCAACTACTCCCGGAGCCTCATATTCAACAGGACGGAATTCACTTGTGTTAATAGCGCCTTTTCCATCGATCGGTTGACCTAATGCATTTACCACTCGTCCTATTAGTGCTTCACCCACAGGAACCTCTGCTCTTTTACCTGTTCTTTTAACCATGTCTCCTTCACGAATACCACTTTCCTCACCTAGAAGAACACATCCAATATTATCTTCTTCAAGGTTGAGTGCTATTCCCACTGTACCGTTGGAGAATTCCAATAGTTCTCCATACATACAGTTGTTCAGGCCATATATTCTGGCAATGCCGTCTCCAACTTGGATAATATAACCGACTTCTTCATTTTTAATTTTGATATCATAATTCTCTATCTGTTGTTTAATGATAGAGGTGATTTCGTCAGGCCTTAGTTTCATACATTATTCACCTCGACATAACCTGATTTTTCATTGCATCCATTATGCCTTTTACACTACTATCAATAACTTCATTTCCTATAATAAGTTTAAAGCCTCCAATAAGGTTCTGGTCAACCTCACAAACCAAATTAATCTCCGAAACGTTATACTTATTTTTTAATTTTGATTTAATGCTGTTAATTTCGTCTGACTGAAGTGGAAAAGCAGAAATAGCGGTAACATCCAGAGATTTCATACGTAACCGCATTTCCTTGCTATATTCAATCAATATTTCAGTAAGAATATCCAGCCTTTCTTTATCAATTAAAAGCTTAAGTAAATTAATAATGTTTCTCTCTACACTGCTACCAAACAAACGATCTATAAGGTTGGTCTTCATTGTGTAACTATTTTCAGGATTGGACAATATTTGGTATATAGCTTCGCTACTATGAATAATATTAATACACTCTTTTAACTGTTGTTCATAGGAGTCTAAAGAATTTTTATCCAATGCAACCTGAAACAACGCCTGTGCATACCTCTTTGAAATACGGTTCATTAAGCTACACCTGCTTCATCTAAAAAATTTTCTATAATCTTTTTATTAGTTTCAGTGTCCATATTCTTTTGTACTATCTTTGAAGCTGCTGCAAAAGCAAGACTTGTTATCTCATTTCTCATCTCTTTCATAACCTTTTGACGCTCAAGCTCAATGGACTCATTCGCTCTTCTAATAATTTCTTCAGCGTCCTGTCGAGCCTGCTGAAGGATCTGTTCATATTCCTTATTTGCATTCTCTCTTGCAGCCTGTATAATTTCGTTGGTCTTACTATGAGCGGACTTTAACATTTCTTCATATTGTTTTTTTAAGTTTTCAGCTTCTTTAACTTTATTGTTTGCATCATTAAGATCATTTTGAATACTTTTTGTCCTGTTTTCCATAAATTCCGTGACAGGTTTGAACAGAAACTTTTTGAGCAAAAAGTAAAGTATCAAAATATTTATAATAATGAAAAAAAGCTGAGAATTAAGTTCTACCATTTATTAATCACTCCCATTATCTGAAGAAAAGTATGATCAATATCGCGATAACAAGTCCATAAATCGCAGTTGCTTCAGCCAAAGCACTACCCAGTAAAAGTGTTTTATTTATTTCATCTTTTGCTTCCGGTTGTCTTGCTATAGCTTCAGTTGCTTTGGAAGTTGCGATTCCTATACCTATACCGGCTCCTATACCTGTTAACACAGCAATACCTGCTGCTAATGCTACTAAATTCATAATAAAACCTCCTATTCAATTGCTTCTCTAATAAATAATGCTGATAGAAATACAAAAACTACCATTTGAATCAGCCCATCAAAAATATCAAAATAAATACTCAGTACGGCTGGTACTGCAATAGGAATTACCTGGTATAACAGTTCCATAATGACATAACTACCAAGAATATTCCCGAATAACCGCATGGACAAAGAGAGAGGCCGAACAAAAAGTTCAAGAATCTTCATAGGTAGAATAACTGGAATAGGTTCCTTAAAACTATTTAACCAGCCTCTAAGACCTTTAAAGCGAATGCCTGCTCCTATTACAATTGCAATTGTCATAATTGACAATGCAGCAGTAACATTTAAATCCTTTGTAGGTGGTGTAAAACCAAAAATAGAAATGGTATTTGCCACAATGAGGTATAATGCTACAGTACCCAAATATGGGGCAAATACCCTCCATTGGTGGCCAATGATTCCTTTTATGAAGTTATTTAAGGTATCCACCAAAACTTCAATAACATTTTGAGTACCTGTTGGCACGGTTTTGAAATTCCGGACCAGCAGAATGGAAGATAATACAAGAAACAACATTATGATCCATGTCACCACTACTGCGTCCGTTACACCAATACCTCCAAAGACAGGTATTTTAAATATCACATGTGGTTGAAGTTTTTCCATAATTTCACTTTGTAAGTTATGCTCCAATACTTTTCACTTCCTTTCCTTAACACTAAGGAAACCAGCATACGCACAGTAATGAACAGGAATTTTTAAAATAAAGTTGTGTTGTCAATCAACTATTCATTACTCATTATTGTCATTTAATACTTATTATGTGTATCACAGTACACGAATATGAGAAACGATTAAATAAAATCTAGTTATTTTAAAATAAAATCTATATAAAACAATCATCAGATTATAGTAATCCTCCGATTGTGAGCCGTTGTAAAAAATTAACTACGACAAGGGTGTCTTTAAGCATAGATACCGCTCAAAGACACCCTTATTTTATATTGTTAATCATTTAAAGCGCATATGTATTTATTTTATACCTTTGTTAATTAAATGTCAAATTTAAATAAAAGGCAAATTTCCATATTTTTAATGGGAAACCATTGGTTATTATAAGATAGATATTTATTTTTTTATCGATCAAAAATTATTTTAAAATTTTAGGTTATCGTGGGTAAATAATTATCTATTTTGCTATCTATATACTGTAAGAAGGGAGGTGAAGAACATGCCGGTGTTGGCAAATCCTTTAGACAGCCGATTACAGCTTAAGTTAAGAGTTGGAACCGATGAAAACGGTAAAGCCATTATCAGGACAAAGTCCTTAAACAGTATTAAACCATCAGCTACCAACCAGGATGTAATGGATGTGGCACAAGCTATTTCTGCTCTGCAGCAGCATCCGGTATCCAGCATTGTAAGGATCAATGAAGAAGAATTGATGAATGCATAGTATTGTTTTAATCTCAATCTTAACTTCAGTGGAAGGAGGTGAAACACTTGGCACAGGTTTTAGAAATGGTTTTTACAAATGAGGGACAAAAGAACTTTACTATTTCCCTGAATGACCCAAAAACTGATTTAAGTCCGGCAGAAGTAAAAGCTGCGATGGATACTATTATAGCAAAGAATATATTTAAGACCAGTGGTGGTGATGTAATACAGGTTGCCGGTGCAAGAATTATCAGCAAAGAAACCACTGAGTTACAATTAGTGTAACACCTTTGTGTCCTCTCTCATATAATAATTATATATGACTCGGGTTGCATATATAGCCCGGATTCTATGACGGTAAGGTCATGGAATCCGGGTGAGAGGGGAGATGTTTATAATACATATGCCTGTAAAGTACATAAACTTGTCGAGTTTATCCGCAAACCCACAATATAAAGCTACTATGACCGATGAGGAATTATATGAATCACTCATCATTAATAATAACAAATTTAAGAAAAATAATCTTATCAAGATAATGTTGATAAAGATAAATCTCGGCCCCCTGCCTGTAACTCTTCAATATGATACCAGTCAACGATATGAATTTATAGTCAAGAATCAGACTGGCAGAGAAATATGGAGATGGTCAAAAGATAAATTTTTTACCCCGATAGCTGAAAGTATCACCTTGAACTCCGGGGAAAGCAAGGTATATTCAGTGATATGGAACATTCCGAAAGAAATTGAATCAGGATTCTATATAGTAGAAGGCTGGAATGCAGCAAAGGAGTTAAAACAGATTAAATTCTCCATGCCCGTTACAATTATACCCTAGTACCTGAGGTACTGGGGTACAATTATATTATAAGGAGATTTATTTTGTTTTTTGTTGATTATATGGGTATAAAATGGTAAAGTAAAAGTAAAAGCAGGAGGGGTAAAATTATCGGAAAACTGGAGGAGGAATCATATTGAAGAAAGTCTTAGAAATATTGAGAAAGCATCTTATCATTATTTTCATCCATATCCTATACTCGACTTCAGTATTCTTTATCATGTATTATAATAGAAAGGTGATGATTCCGGATATAGATAAGATGACAGAGATTGAATTCATAAAAAGCGCTTTTTTTAGTGAAACAAAAAGAGCAATTACAGTATACCTCATCAGTTCTTTATTTCTATCGATTTTTTACTATTTTATTGCGAACTGTGTCCAAAATAGGAAAATATACTTACAAGATTTTGGGAAAGGAATTTTACAGTATTATTTTCTTACATTAGCCAGCCTTATATTGTGGATTCCTCTGTTTGTAATCTTTTTGATGTCTATCGGAATTATTTCTATTCCCTCAGCATTAATTGTGATCCCTCTTTTATCAGGGCAAGAATCACTTTTTATTCCTGCTATCGTATTATGGATTGTAACTCTAATTTTCATCTTATTTGGAATTCTCCTTTTCACTTTATATATAACCTTCTGGTACCCGGGGATTTTTTTAGTGACTAAAAACATATTCAGCGCGTTTAAACGATCGAATAAAGTGGTAAATGATAGCTGCTGGAAGTTGCTTTTATTCTCACTTTTGTTGCTTGTGAATTTTTTCGGACTGATATTTATTAATGTATATGCATTTAAACTTCTTTACCAATCTACTAATCCGCTAAACTCAGGGCTCTTATGGGCAGGCGTTGTATTGACAAGCATTTTTACGACTATACTTAAGATATATTCTTTTGTGTTTTTATATGAAAGATACAGCGAACGGGATGAAAAAATGGAGGTGTTTTATTAAAAAGATTGTAAGAATAGAAATAAAAGGATATAATGTAAATGGAATTTTTGTCCAGAAATAATAACATTGAAGTAAATGCTTAATAATACTAGAGGCATAAAATACAACATATGAGCAATAAACTAACAATTGTAAAGGAGTGGGATGTTTGAGAGCTACAGTGGATAGAAATGATATTGATAGAATAATATACAGCGACCACAGTGACCCTTTTAGTGTGCTGGGTATGCACAAGCATGATAAGGGTATGGTAGTGCGGGCTTTTTTGCCACGGGCGAGAACAGTATACGTTGTAGATTATTATAACCCTGGCAAAAAGTATCCTATGGAAATGATTCATGAAGATGGTTTTTACGAAGTAGAGATGGAAGACAGAGATAATTTTTTTGAATATCAGCTGGATATTACCGATTATTTTGATAACCATTGGATAACACATGATCCCTATAGCTTTTTACCTGTGCTTACCGACTATGACTTATATCTTTTCAATAAAGGAGATAATAGGCATATTTATGAAAAATTAGGTGCACATCCTATGATTATAAACAATGTACAGGGAATCTATTTTGCTGTTTGGGCTCCCTGTGCAAGGAGAGTAAGTGTAGTAGGGGACTTTAACCAGTGGGACGGCCGTGAGAATCCCATGAGAAGCCTGGGATCATCAGGAGTATGGGAGATTTTTATTCCCGGTATCGCCGAGGGAACGATCTATAAGTTTGAAATAAAGGCACAAAATGGAGATATTTTGAAAAAAGCCGATCCCTATGCCTTTTATTCAGAACTGCGGCCTAACAATGCCTCTATAGTCTATAACATAGATAAATATCAATGGAACGATGAAAAATGGATGAAAGAGCGGAAAAATATCAATTACCTGGAAAGGCCCGTAGCCATTTACGAGGTACATATGGGATCATGGATGAGAACGTCCCAGGATGAAAACGGGTTTCTATCCTATAAGGATGCAGCAGATAAACTGGTTAGCTATGTAAAGGAGATGGGTTATACCCACGTAGAATTTTTACCGCTTTCCGAACACCCTTATGATGGTTCCTGGGGTTATCAGGTTACAGGATACTATGCAGTTACACCGAGATATGGAAAGCCGGAAGATTTCATGTACCTTGTAGACACCTGTCACCAGAACAATATAGGAGTGATCATGGACTGGGTCCCTGCCCATTTCCCGAGGGACGAACACGGGTTGCGCCGTTTTGACGGGAGTGCATTATATGAGCACGAAGACCCCAGGCAGGGTGAACATCCTGATTGGGGAACAATGATATTTAACTATGGAAGAAACGAAGTGAAGAACTTCTTGATCTCTAATGCATTTTTCTGGTTTGAAAAATATCATATAGACGGGTTAAGGGTAGATGCCGTTGCATCTATGTTGTACCTTGACTATGGAAAGCATGATGGGCATTGGGTCCCCAACCGGTATGGGGGTAGAGAGAATATTGAGGCTATAGAGTTTTTAAGAGATTTAAACAGTGCCGTTTACCAGCAGTATCCTGGTATTTTGATGATTGCAGAAGAATCCACTGCTTGGCCGCTGGTATCGAAGCCGCCTTATATAGGAGGGCTGGGCTTCGGCATGAAGTGGAATATGGGTTGGATGAATGATTTTTTGAGATACATGAGCATGGATTCGGTTTATAGAAAATATCACCATAATTTGATAACCTTTAGCTTGATGTACGCTTTTTCCGAAAACTTTATCCTACCACTGTCCCACGATGAGGTAGTTCACGGAAAATGTTCCATGCTCAGCAAGATGCCGGGAGATTATTGGCAGAAATTTGCCGGACTGAGAGTTGCATACGGCTATCAGTATGCACATCCGGGTAAAAAGCTATTATTTATGGGAGGAGAGTTTGGACAGTTTATAGAATGGAAATATTACGACAGTCTTGACTGGCATCTATTGGGTTACGAAATGCATAAGAAGATGCAGGACTATGTAAAGGATTTAAATAAATTATATCGCTCCGAGAAAGCTCTGTATGAAGTAGATTTCAGTTTTGACGGCTTTGAGTGGATCAACTGTGATGACGCGGACCATAGTATAATATCCTTCATTCGAAAAGGAAAAGATTGGCGTGATATGCTATTGTTTGTATGCAACTTTACTCCTGTAGTACACGAACACTATCGTATTGGTGCCCCGTTTAACTTGTACTATAAAGAAATATTGAATAGTGATTCAGAATTTTATGGCGGAAGTAATGTAGGCAACTGTGGCGGACTGCATGCTGACGAGATTCCGTGCAACGGACGTCCCTATTCTCTGGCACTCCGAATTCCACCATTAGGCATGTTAGTATTTAAGCCTGTATTTGAGGAATGAGATCATTTTAATTTTTTTTCATTTTCCCTCTTTTTTAAATAAATTTTATATAAAGAAATCGGTTAGCAAAACGCACCGGTTTCTTTTTGTTTTTTTCTTGATCCGTGAAATAATCAGGGTCGAAGAAGGTATACGATATTTTCTCTTTTATTTAGGTTTTGTTGGGCTTTTAATCAATCCTGACCTTCGAATTTTGGATGTTACCTTTATTTCAACTTTTTTTATCCTATTGACCACAGGTTAATCTTCTTTCTTTCTAAAATTTATTTTCATCCTATATTTGGTCTTGTCTGTATTCTCCCAGGTTAAAGATCTTGGTCTTGTAACCATGGCCCAGATGGGGACTCTAACAAGCGTATCTTTTAAATCGCTTCCCGATAAAGGAGCAAAGGGAGCCATATAAGGCACGCCAAAGGACCTTAACGTACACATGTGGATAACACATGCTGCAGTGGTTAACGCCAGTCCCATAAACTCCAATATATTCGCTGCAATGAGCATAATGATTCTGAAAAATGGCATGGCTCCTCCCATCGGAGGAATAATAAAACCGCTAATGGCTGTAATAGCGGTAACAATCACCATCGGATTACTGACAAGGCCTGCCCTGACTGCTGACTCTCCAAGAACCAGAGCACCTACGATGCTTACAGCCTGGCCGATGGGTCTTGGCATTCTGACCCCCGCTTCTCTTAACAGTTCGAAAGCAATTCCCATAATGAATGCTTCGGTAAAGGGTGAAAAAGGGATCCCTTCTCTTGATGCTGCCATAGTTAACAGCAGTTTAAAGGGAATTACATCCTGGTGGAATGCAATTAACGCTACATAAGAGGCAGGAAGTGTAGTGGCTATTAAAAAGGCTAATATTCTAAACCATCTAACCATAGAAGAAAAATATGACCTTGAATAATAGTCTTCACTTGCCTGTATTGATTCAATAAACAAGTAAGGAACGGTAAGTACAAAAGGAGTACCATCACAAAGAATGGCTACTCTCCCTTCTAAAAGCTTGGCAGCCACTACATCAGGCTTTTCACTATTTCCTACTGTAGGAAATAGTGAAAAGGGTGCATCTTCTATAAACTCTTCGATATACCCTGATTCCAAAATAGCATCTGTCTTTATTTTCTTTAGCCTTCTTCTAACAGTTTCTATGATCTCCTCATTTGCGATCCCTTTGATATAACAGATGCATACATCAGTATTGGTCTGTTCACCCAATTTCATCATTTCAAATTTTAGCTTGGGATTTTTCACCTTCCTGCGCAGGAGGGATGCATTTGTTCTTAATGTTTCAGTAAATCCTTCTCTCGGTCCACGTACAACCGCTTCAGTATCCGGTTCTTCAATTCCTCTTGTTTCCCACCCTCTTGTCTCGACTTTTAAAGCGGTTGTTTTTCCATCAATATAAATAATGGTATCCCCTGAAAGTATGGCATCCACTGTTTGTTTGAAATCTTTAATTTCTTCAAGCTGGTATGTACTTAATAAATTTTCTTTTAATATATGAATGATGGTGTTGCTGCTAAAAGCTTTATTTAAGTTTGCTATTCTTGATTCTATCATTAATGGCTTGAATATATCGCTATTTAACAACTGCTTATTAACAAGGCCATCTATAAATGCAACTATAATTTTTACCTGGAATTCTTCTCCTAATACGACCTCGCGCAAATCAAAGTCGCTGCAATCCGAAAATATTTGTTGTAATTTTTCTTTAACATCCTGGATAGAACCCGGTATATTCTCAATTATTCTAGAATTGTTTTTTAATTTTAAGTTTTGATCATTTAGTGATTTTAGTTTTAAATAATTAAATGTTCTGAATATTTTTCTGAACATAACCGTTACCACCTATATTTTTTATTGTAGTATTATCATATTTTGGAAAATTTATGCGCGGGGGTTTGTCGAGAAATAAAAGTTTTTGTCGACAACGAAAAGGTGGCTAATTATGATATATTGTAAAAATATTGACATTACTGCAGGAAAAATATAATATTAAATCGAAAAGCCAATAGCATAGAATAGCTTGCAGGAAATAGAACTTGTGAAACGGCTTGATTGAAAAATACATAATTTCTGGAGGTAAAAATGAAAATAGCTGTAGTAGATGGACAGGGCGGAGGATTAGGCAGATCCATCATAGAAAAGTTAAGTAAGGAAATCAGCGGCATGGCGACCATCATTGCACTGGGTACCAATTCAATGGCTACTGCTTCAATGCTGAAAGCCGGAGCCAATGAAGGTGGAACAGGAGAAAATGCAATTGTTGTGAATGCAAACAGGGTGGATATTATTGTTGGATCTGTAGGCATATTAGCTGCTAATTCCATGCTTGGAGAATTTACCCCTAAAATGGCAGAAGCGGTTGCAAGCAGCAGTGCAAAAAAGATTCTAATACCTTTAAACAGGTGTGGTCTTGAAATAGTGGGTACAAATTCAGAATCACTTCCGGGCTTAATTGATTTGTTAGTATTAAGAGTCAAGGAGATTTGTAATGCAAATGGTAAAGGTTAGGTATGATTTTTTAGTTGATGAATGTTATTCCAATCACTGAGCTACAAGGCTAAGAGCCTGTAAACTTGCTCCGGGCCGCATCAAACTCGCTGTTGATCAAACAAGTGATGCGGCTTCTTCTCCGCTTCGTTAACAGGATCTAAGCCTTTCCGCAGAGTTCTTTCCATAATATTCATCAACTAAGTTAAATGCACCCGTAAAAAGTTGTGGTATAAATTAATCAACTATTTTTATTTATGAACTGCAAACTTATACAGAGGGTTTTAAATTTGCAAACCGGGGTAAAAATATACCATAGCATTAAATATGAGGAGTGATTCAAGTGGCAGATTTAAAGCCTTTTACGTTTATTATATTCGGTGGAACGGGAGACCTGGCTGTAAGAAAATTAATTCCTGCCCTATACAACTTGTACATTGAAGGAAATATTGAAATACCCTTTTCTGTAATAGGAATTTCCAGAAAACCGATGACACATCAACAATATGCAGATTTTTTTGTAGAGGGTGTAAAAAAATTCTCCAGAAATAAATATGAGGAAGAAGTATATAAAAAAATGGCTGCTTCTTTTTATTATATTTCTGGCGACCTGCAACAGGATAATACTTACCACAATTTAATAGATATTTTAAATAAGGTAGAAGGAGAAGAAAAAAACAGGTTATTTTACCTTGCAACAACCCCGGAATTTTTCCCTGTAGTAGTTGAGAATCTTACCAAACATGGTATTTTGCTAAAGGGAGCAGTGAAACCCTGGCATAGGATAATTATAGAGAAACCCTTTGGTTCAGACCTTGAATCGGCAAGGTTATTGAATCAGCGGTTGGAACGTTTAGTAGATGATTTTCAGATGTATAGGATAGATCATTATTTAGGTAAGGAAGCGGTACAGAATTTTTTAGTATTGCGTTTTGCCAACGGTATTTTTGAGCCCTTATGGAATAATAAGCATGTCGACCACATACAAATTACAGTTTCTGAAACAGTAGGCGTAGGAAATAGAGGCCGGTATTATGAGCACGCAGGGGCTGCCAAAGATATGCTTCAAAATCATATTTTGCAGTTATTATCCTTAATTGCCATGGAACCACCGGTGGACTTTGATGCCGCATCTATAGCTGCTGAAAAGGTAAAAGTGATTAGAGCGCTGAGGTTGTTTAGTGAAAATGCGATTGTGAGAGGACAATATCAAGGCTATACAGCTGAAAAAGAAGTTGACCCGGCCTCTACAGTAGAAACCTTTATTGCAGCAAAATTGGAAATCCATAATTGGCGGTGGGCAGGTATTCCGGTATATGTACGTACAGGAAAGTATTTAAAGGAGAAGAAGACAGAAATTGTCATCCAGTTTAAAAATACCCCATATAATTTATATAAAAACAATAACATTGGTCCAAACCGGCTGGTTATAGCAATTGATCCAAAAACAGGTTTTGATTTGCAGTTCAATGTCAAGGAGCCTGTCCGGGGAGATGTCAAAATAAGGGGTGTGAAAATGAATTTCTGCCATGAATGCGAGTTTGGCGATAATACGCCCGAAGCCTATGAAAGGCTTTTGCTGGATGCCATCCTGGGGGATGCCACCTTGTTTACCAGTTGGAAAGAAGTAGAGTATTCTTGGATGCTGGCAGAAAGTATTTTTGCCCAATACGAGGGGCAGATGCCGCATATTTATGAGAAAGGCAGTTGGGGACCGGAAGAGGCTGATGAATTGTTAAAACAAGATGAAAGGAACTGGTATTATGGTGATTTACGACGTAACAATGCCAATCCATGCGGGAATGGCTGCATACAAAAACAGGCAGGAATATAAACCGTGCATAGAGAAGGTACGGACAATAGAGCAGGGGAGCAATGAATCAAAATTTTGTCTTTATTCACATGCGGGGACTCATGTAGATGCTCCCTATCACATGCTTGAGAAAGGGTATAAGCTTGAGGAAATACCTTTACATAAGATGTATGGAAAATGCAAGGTGCTTGATTTGCAGGATGTCGAAGATTATATAGAAGTAAAACATATAGAAAAGTATGATCTTAAATCCGGAGATTTTGTTTTCTTAAAAACCAGGAATTCTCTGGATAATGATTTTAACTTCCAGTTCATCTATCTTTCTCCTGAGGCCGCACAGTATCTTGTAAGTAAGGGAGTTGAAGTAATAGGCATTGATGCGTTGAGCATTGAAAGAAATTGTCCTCAACATACTACTCATCATATACTTTTGGAGCACGACATACTTGTTGTAGAAGGGCTTCGATTAAAGGAAGTTCCTGAGGGAGAATACACATCAATTATTGCACCACTGCCCATTGTAGGAGGAGATGGAAGCCCGGCGAGGGTGCTGTTAATTAAAGATTGAGATTGGGAGGAAGTGTTAAAAGTGGGCGGAGCAAATACACCTTTGTATGACGTTCGGGAAATTGCAGATTTAAAGGACATGCTGGCGCAGAGCACTGAAATATATGGAGATAAAGCTGCTTTTCTGGTTAAACCAAAGGAAGGCGGAGACTATAAGCCTGTATCCTATAAACAATTTAAGAGGGATGTAGAGGCACTGGGGACTGCATTGATTGATTTGGGCCTTAAAGGAAAACGTATTGCGGTAATAGGAGAAAACAGATACGAGTGGGCGGTATCTTACCTTGCGGTCATTAATGGTGTAGGAACTGTAGTCCCTCTGGATAAAGATCTTCCGGTAAATGAAATCGAAAATCTTGTTGACACTTCAGAGGCAAGTGGTATTATTTATTCCGGAAAATATGAAAAGGACATTATCAGTATCAGTGCGAACTTACCCAAGCTTGATATATGCATTAACATGGACGGTGATGGACAAAGTAAAGCCATACTCTCCTTTTCGAAGTTAATAGAAAAAGGAATGGAATTAATAAAGCAGGGTGACAGGCGTTTTATAGACGAAAAGATTGATGCCGGAGAAATGAAAATTCTTCTTTTTACTTCCGGAACAACCGGACTGGCAAAAGGGGTGATGCTCTCTCATAAAAATATATGTGCAAACCTAATGGCCATGTGCTCCATGCTTTACATTGATGAAAAAGATATTTTTCTTTCAGTATTACCGCTTCACCACACTTATGAATGTACCTGCGGTTTTTTATGTCCTATCTATCGCGGGAGTACAATAGCTTATAGCGAAGGGCTGCGTCATATTGCAAAGAATATGAAGGAAGCAAAGGCAACCATGATGCTAGGGGTACCTTTGCTGTTCGAATCCATGCATAAAAAGGTATGGCAGCAGGTTGAAAAGAGTGGAATGGCTTCAAAATTGAGAACTGCCATTAAGATAAATAATTTCTTAAAAACTTTTGGCATGGACTTTTCAAAAAAGCTCTTTAAGAAAATTCATGACAGCCTGGGTGGGCATATACGTATATTTATCAGTGGAGGAGCAGGAATTGATCCAATGGTTGCAAAAAGATTTAGAGAACTAGGGTTTCCGCTTGTTCAGGGATATGGACTAACCGAATGTTCTCCTATCGTTGCATTAAATAGAGATTGCTATTTCAAGGATGCAGCCGCAGGACTTCCGCTTCCCGGGGTAGAGGTAAAAATTGATAACCCGGGGGATGAAGGGGTAGGTGAGATTATCTGCAAGGGTGAAAATGTAATGCTGGGATATTATCAAAATGAACTTGCAACCGGGAAAGTTATTAAAGATGGGTGGTTCCATACCGGTGACCTGGGGTTTATTGATCCGGATGGTTTTGTACACATTACCGGCAGACAGAAAAATGTAATTGTAACCAAGAACGGTAAAAATATTTTTCCTGAGGAAGTGGAATCATATTTAAATAGAAGCAGCTATATTGCTGAAAGTCTCGTATGGGGAAAATACGATGAAGAAAGCGGAGAAACCTATGTAAATGCACAAATCGTCCCTAACTTTGAAGCGATAGAGGAAAAGCTTGGCAAAGACTATACCGATGAACAGTTATATCAGCTTATCAATGCTGAAGTAAAAGAAGTAAATCATAAGATGCCATTATACAAGCGCATTACGGACTTTACCATCAGAAAAGAGGAATTTGCAAAAACTACTACAAAGAAGATAAAGAGGTATATCGAAAAGCCGGAGGGATGAATTTAACAAAATTAAAATCAGCCGGGAAAACGATGGGTATGTAGTTTCCCGGCTAGTCTGTTTTTTATACGGACTGTGACAAAAACCTGTCTGCATTATTTTATTCCTTCAGATTAATCTTTTCAAGCAAATAATATAACACTTTTTTAGTCTTGGTAATCACCTGTGCTTCACAGGCCATTCCAACTTTTATTTCAGCCTTTTCACCTTTATAACTGTACAAAGGCTTGTTTTCTATATCTCCTTCCACAAGATAAAAGCTGTGCCCATTGTTTCCATCCGTTCTGGCATCCGTACCTATCCGTGTAATAGAACCGTTTAATTCCCCGTATTCCTTATAGGGCAGTGCCAGAAAATGATATTTGATGCGCTGGTTTTCCCGGATACCTGCAATATCTTTATTCGACACATAAAGCTGCACCTTGTATTTAGAATTATGTTCCGGAACAATGGTAGCTATTTCGGTACCGCTTTGCAGCAAATCCCCCTTGCTGATTTCGGTTACTATATTCACAATACCTTCTATGGGTGCACGTACCGTGCAATCCAGGATATTCAAGTTGACAATTTCTAAGTCCTTTTTCAGCTGTTCCAGCTTTTTTTCATATAAGTCAATATCGGCATCCAACTGTACCAATTTATCCATTTTATACTTTTCCAATACTGTTTTGGTATACTGGTCCTTGCCATCATATATTTCATTAAACTTCTCTGTTTTTTCAAGATTTCTTTCAAGTTCCTCCAATGCCCTTTTGTGCTGCTGTATGGCAGTATGAAGGTTTAGCATATACTCGTTTTTATACTTTTCCAAATCCAATTCGGCACTTTCAAGCTGCTCCTGTGCATCTTCAGCTTCTTTTTTTGCAATTGCACCTGCTTCAAATAATCTGGCAGCATTTTGAGCAGTTTCCTGTTTTTGCACGATGACTTGGGTCATCTGTTGAACATTAAGCATATAGTCAAGATATTTATTGTAATACTCACGGTTGCTTTCATTAAAAAGATTTTTCCCCTCTTCTATAGAATATTTCAAAAGCTCAAGATTCTTAAGGTTCTCTTTATTCTTTTGTATTTCGGCACTATAGCTCTTTTCATTATACTGCGTATCATGTCGTAGTTGGCTTAGTTCCAGTTCTGCACGTTGTTTTTCTGTGGTGATATCTGTTTCATATTTCACATATTTATTATAATATTCCTTTTCATCTTCTGTATTTTCATTAAAATGGTTTTTACCATCAAGAATGCTTTGTTTGAACTTCTTTAAATTTTTAAGTTCCTGCTCTGTTTTTATCAGTTCCTTAACAAGGATGTCTTTTTCCAGCAGCAGACTCTGATGTTCAACCGTGTATAAAATATCTCCTTTATTTACCTGCTGTCCTTCTTCAAAATAAACATTTTCAACTTTTCCGAATACCTTGTTCTTAATGGTACTAATTTTATGATTTGGGCGCACAATCCCGCTGGCTTTCACGACAATATCCATTTCACTGAAGTATGACCATAACAAAGCAGTCATGATGATGGTAACAAGAATATAGGCAAAAACAGCCATAAAGGGATGGGGTCTGCTTTCCAGAAGCTCCCGGCTGTCGGTCAGTTCTCCAAACTCCTGTATCACAGCCTTCATACCATCGCCGCCTCCTTCTCATAAACTGCTGTTTTTTCCATTTCGTAATCAGGCAACTGTTCCTTCCATAGGTCATAGTACCGGCCTTTTTGAGCCATCAACTGCTTGTGCGTACCGCTTTCTATGATTTCACCGTTGTCCATGACATAGATCCTATCACAACGCATAATGGTGCTCAGACGGTGGGCGATAATGATGGTAGTGATACCATCCGTCAACTGGTTAATTGTTTTTTCAATTGCTTTTTCGGTAATGGAATCCAGGTTGCTGGTTGCCTCATCCATGATCAGAATATCCGGTTTCTTAAGTAATGCTCGGGTGATTGCCAATCGCTGCTTTTGCCCGCCGGAAAGGTTATCACCGTTCTCTTCCAGCATAGTGTTATACCGCAGCGGTAAATTATTGATAAAGTCGTGCGCTTTTGCCATTTTGGCACATTCGATAACCTCTTCCATACTTGCATCTTCCATCCCCAGGCAAAGATTGTTCTTGATAGTATCACTGAACAGGAAAATATCCTGGGAAATATAAGCGATTTTCTCCCTTAACACTTCAATATTGATATCTCTGATATTGTATCCGTTAATGAGTATCTCTCCCTTTTCCCATGAATAGAAATTGAGAAGCAGCTTGACTAGGGTGGTTTTTCCGGAACCGCTTTCTCCTACCAGCGCTATTTTTTCACCGGGTTGTATGGTTAGGTTGATGTTTTTTAACACCAGCTGTCGTGTACCATAACGGAAATCTACATTTTTAAACGCAATGATCCCTTTTAACGATGCAGGATTAATCTTCTTGTCCTCGTCGGGACTTTTTTCCGGTTCCAGATCTAATATCTCTCCCAGCCTGTCAGAGGCTACAATAGCTGTTTGCAGCATGGGCTGCAAGTTAATAAGATTTTTAATCGGGTCAAGGAAATATGCCAGCAGGGCGTTAAAGGCCAGCAGTTGTCCTACCGTCATTTTCCCATTGATGACATGCCAGGCACCGACCCATAAAATCACAATACCTCCTATACCTCCTATAAAACCCGTCAGTGCTCCCTGCATGTTGCTGATAAAACCGCCTTTGAAAATGCTTTTTAACAGTTTTACGAATTTCTTTTCGGTCTCAATGGAGGATTTGCGTTCGGCATTGAAAGCTTTGACAGTTTCAATGCCATTTAAGGATTCTACCAGATAAGATGTAAGCTGCGCATTATTCTCCATTTGCCTGCGGTTGATATCACGTATGGGTTTGTTAAAAGCAAAGACAATGGTTCCATAGAAAATAACCATGATAACGGTAATACCAAACAAAAATGCATTTTGAGTATACAATATGATACCGCCTGCAACGGCCATCAACGTATCAATCATAATGGTAAGGGTAGCTCCTGAAATAGCTTCACGTACCTTAGACGCATCCATGAACCTGGATATAATTTCCCCTACTTTCCTTGTGCCGAAAAAATTCATGGGCAGTTCCAGCACATGCCGGTAATAACCCAGAATCAAAGGGATATCCAACTTCTGGCTAAGGTACAAAAGCAAATGGGAACGGAAAGCATTGAGCAAGATTTTAAATATGTTTAAGAGAATAATACCGATGGAAATAATGTGCAGAGTCTTTTTGAGGTTATACTGCAAAATATCGTCCATTAGAAATTTGAAGTAAAAAGAGCCCAGTATTCCCAGCACTGTATAAATCAGAGAAGTCAGAAAAATATTTAAAAGCAGTTTCTTTTGAGGCTTTAATAATCCCAAAAATCTCGCAAACAACCCTTTGGTTTCATCACCTTTTTGAAACTGCGCTGTTGGTACCATGAGGATGAGTACCCCTGTCCATATCTTGAAAAATTCCTCCGGTGTATACCTGACAATCCCTTTGGCCGGATCGGCAATAATGACTTCCTTTTTGCTGATGTTATGAATAACTACATAGTGCAATAACTTACCTTCCACTACTACGTGAGCAATAGCAGGCAGCGGAAATCCGCTGAAAAAATTTTCCTGGTTGCCCTTTACGCCTTTTGCGGTAAAACCAAGTTTTTCAGCAGCTTTAATAACCCCATATGCATTGGTACCCATTTTATCGGTACCGGCAACCTCACGGATTTTTGTAATTGGCATTTTAAGACCGTATTGCTTGGAAATGGTGGCAAGACAAGCAGCGGCACAATCGGTGATATCATGCTGCTTGATACATACATATCTTTTGAATAATTGCCTTATCATTTGGTTGAACCCTCCACGACATATTCAACCAAACAAATGAATGCATTAGATACAGTACCTAAATAAATCATACTATAATAATCCTTCTTTGTCCATAATGCTTTCACAATTTTTAACATTTTTTCATATCAACCTATGGAAATCCATAGGTTGATAATTTGAACAAGATATAGTAAATTTACGTTAAATAGAGGAATAACAACTATTAACCAAGCAATGAAATGCACTGCATACAATACCTGATAAAATAAATGTCAAAGAAACCCAAGTCTGCACAGGAACTTGACGATATATAAGTTTATGTATATGTTGGAGTTAATCCGACTGTTGTGTAATAGTGGTATTAACCATGAAGACGGGAATTGCCGGCATTAAGCAGTCTTTATGGTTGATATATATTCTGAAGTTACCCGGGGAATGGAAGAAGTTATAAACAAAAGAAAGGAGGATATTCAATGGATGCTGCGTTAAATATTAACAGTATTAATTTTATGGAGTTAAACAAAGAAGAATTAATGTGTATTGATGGTGGAGTTAATTGGGATAGAGTATTTGCAGGTACTGCTACTTATTTAGGAGCAACCTTGGCGGTTGCAATGATGACTACACCCGTAACAGCACCTGTTGCAGTTACATATCTCGCTATCTCTGCAATTTCCGGGGCTTATGTAGGGTATGGTCTCGTTACAGATTAAAATGTAATAATGTTTACTCAGTAAACAGGGCAATCCTGAAATTCTTCATTAACTTAAGTTTTCAGGATTGCCTTTTTTGAAGTATATACTGAAGTACATACTATCATAAGATAGAGTTATAGAAAAGAAATTATATATAATACTAAAAAGATTAGTAAAATAAAACTAGAGGTAAGTATTGAGAGCTATGGTTCAATTAATAAATTTGAACTATAAAAGGAGAGGTTCATGTTGAAAATATTATTTGATAAATTTCTAATTTATCTGTTTACTTCAATTACTATTGCGTTGAATATGTGGCATTTTTATTGGAATAACAAAGAGAGAAACCTGTTTACTTTTACAGACATTATTTTAACCATTGTAGCTATAATGGCATTAATTAACTATAAGTTTACAGGTGAAATGTTGCCGATGTATGGTATAATAGTACTTTGTTATGTAAGTATTGTAATGTTTTTAAATAGACAGTTCCATTTTCCAGATTTTATTAATGTAGCTCTATATGTTCCTTTTTTAATTGCTGCTATATATTTTACATATGAAGTTTTTAAGAGGGGAACAAAGTTTTAAATTCTTTGCATGCGTGGATGTCAAGGGTGTGTCAAGGGGACGGGGTGTGTCAAGGGGACGGGGTTGTTGACACCTTTATTTCGAGATCATATGCTTCGAAATGGAGGTGTTTTGGCATGGCAAGACATGCATGAGAAAAAAGCAGCAGTGGGATATATCATATTATGCTAAAAGGGATCAATCAACAAGACATTTTTGAAGATGATAGGGATAGACGCATCGGACATACAAAGATTAGATAGCGAAAAAAGAAGTAGTATTTTGAAAAAATCCAAGGAAATAGAGGAATTTTCTGTTCTACAGATATCAAGAGTAACGGGTATTAATAGGGTTGCTGTCAGTAAAGCTTGACAGTGAGAACCGTCCCCGTTGCTAGTCCCCAATTTATATCCTTCCGACATGCTGGTTAAATTATCTTTAGTGATTTAATGTACTATCTGCAACATGTATAATGCTTAAAATTATTATGTAGTGTACGGTGGCTTATAATCTGTCGTTATATAAAACCAATTTTTCCAAATCAAATAAATAATCCATGGACTCGAGAAAACAAAAAATACTATAAATAGCCATGAATCAGAATACAGTTCATTGAGTTTAATAGACATTTTATCAGTATTCAGTGTTTTTTCAAAAAAATACAATACAGTAAACGCTATATTATTTATAATATGGCAAATTATTGGTATAATGAGCGTTTGATTTTTTATGTACAGCAGTGCCATTACAATTCCAAAAATAAACCCTCCTATTAAATCCATATGAAACATTGAAAATATAAACGATGAAATAATAATGCTTTGACGTAATCCCCATTTAATATATAATCTATTTAAAATTATTCCTCTGAAAAAAAATTCTTCTATTATAGGGAAAATTATACATATAAATAGAATTTGATTAACAAACCCTATTTGTGTTATATTACTTGGGGAATTTAAAATATTTTCTGTAAAAACAGGTGCAATTAGTGAAAAAGTATATAGTAACGTCGCTGTTACTCCTATTGAAAATAAAACAAGCGGAGTTGCAATATAAAAAATTTCCCACCAATTATATTTAGATGGCAATTTACCAATCAATTTTTTAATGTCAATGTTAAATACACTAGATTTAAATATAACCCAGGTTACAATTATTAAATGAAGAAATATAAATGATAAGAAATTATTTTTAATATTTAACTTTGACAGAATAGATATTATAATCTGACTTATGATATACCATAAAATAAAGTTTCTCAGTTTTAATTTGTTAAAAGGATTATCATTATCAATCATTGTCTTTCACCCTTGCTATTTAATTTTGTTAGATTCATCCTTACGGTTTTTCGATATACCTCTTTATTTTCTTTGTAATAGTTTTTACAAATTCTTCTTTTTTGATGGTAAAGTCCATAATGCGCTTGTATAATGACATCTTATGATTTACTTCGTAGTGCACAACAACTTACCTTCCACTACTACGTGCGCAATAGCAGGCAGCGGAAATCCGCTGAAAAAATTTTCCTGGTTGCCCTTTACGCCTTTTGCGGTAAAACCAAGTTTTTCAGCAGCTTTAATAACCCCATATGCATTGGTACCCATTTTATCGGTACCGGCAACCTCACGGATTTTTGTAATTGGCATTTTAAGACCGTATTGCTTGGAAATGGTGGCAAGACAAGCAGCGGCACAATCGGTGATATCATGCTGCTTGATACATACATATCTTTTGAATAATTGCCTTATCATTTGGTTGAACCCTCCACGACATATTCAACCAAACAAATGAATGCATTAGATACAGTACCTAAATAAATCATACTATAATAATCCTTCTTTGTCCATAATGCTTTCACAATTTTTAACATTTTTTCATATCAACCTATGGAAATCCATAGGTTGATAATTTGAACAAGATATAGTAAATTTACGTTAAATAGAGGAATAACAACTATTAACCAAGCAATGAAATGCACTGCATACAATACCTGATAAAATAAATGTCAAAGAAACCCAAGTCTGCACAGGAACTTGACGATATATAAGTTTATGTATATGTTGGAGTTAATCCGACTGTTGTGTAATAGTGGTATTAACCATGAAGACGGGAATTGCCGGCATTAAGCAGTCTTTATGGTTGATATATATTCTGAAGTTACCCGGGGAATGGAAGAAGTTATAAACAAAAGAAAGGAGGATATTCAATGGATGCTGCGTTAAATATTAACAGTATTAATTTTATGGAGTTAAACAAAGAAGAATTAATGTGTATTGATGGTGGAGTTAATTGGGATAGAGTATTTGCAGGTACTGCTACTTATTTAGGAGCAACCTTGGCGGTTGCAATGATGACTACACCCGTAACAGCACCTGTTGCAGTTACATATCTCGCTATCTCTGCAATTTCCGGGGCTTATGTAGGGTATGGTCTCGTTACAGATTAAAATGTAATAATGTTTACTCAGTAAACAGGGCAATCCTGAAATTCTTCATTAACTTAAGTTTTCAGGATTGCCTTTTTTGAAGTATATACTGAAGTACATACTATCATAAGATAGAGTTATAGAAAAGAAATTATATATAATACTAAAAAGATTAGTAAAATAAAACTAGAGGTAAGTATTGAGAGCTATGGTTCAATTAATAAATTTGAACTATAAAAGGAGAGGTTCATGTTGAAAATATTATTTGATAAATTTCTAATTTATCTGTTTACTTCAATTACTATTGCGTTGAATATGTGGCATTTTTATTGGAATAACAAAGAGAGAAACCTGTTTACTTTTACAGACATTATTTTAACCATTGTAGCTATAATGGCATTAATTAACTATAAGTTTACAGGTGAAATGTTGCCGATGTATGGTATAATAGTACTTTGTTATGTAAGTATTGTAATGTTTTTAAATAGACAGTTCCATTTTCCAGATTTTATTAATGTAGCTCTATATGTTCCTTTTTTAATTGCTGCTATATATTTTACATATGAAGTTTTTAAGAGGGGAACAAAGTTTTAAATTCTTTGCATGCGTGGATGTCAAGGGTGTGTCAAGGGGACGGGGTGTGTCAAGGGGACGGGGTTGTTGACACCTTTATTTCGAGATCATATGCTTCGAAATGGAGGTGTTTTGGCATGGCAAGACATGCATGAGAAAAAAGCAGCAGTGGGATATATCATATTATGCTAAAAGGGATCAATCAACAAGACATTTTTGAAGATGATAGGGATAGACGCATCGGACATACAAAGATTAGATAGCGAAAAAAGAAGTAGTATTTTGAAAAAATCCAAGGAAATAGAGGAATTTTCTGTTCTACAGATATCAAGAGTAACGGGTATTAATAGGGTTGCTGTCAGTAAAGCTTGACAGTGAGAACCGTCCCCGTTGCTAGTCCCCAATTTATATCCTTCCGACATGCTGGTTAAATTATCTTTAGTGATTTAATGTACTATCTGCAACATGTATAATGCTTAAAATTATTATGTAGTGTACGGTGGCTTATAATCTGTCGTTATATAAAACCAATTTTTCCAAATCAAATAAATAATCCATGGACTCGAGAAAACAAAAAATACTATAAATAGCCATGAATCAGAATACAGTTCATTGAGTTTAATAGACATTTTATCAGTATTCAGTGTTTTTTCAAAAAAATACAATACAGTAAACGCTATATTATTTATAATATGGCAAATTATTGGTATAATGAGCGTTTGATTTTTTATGTACAGCAGTGCCATTACAATTCCAAAAATAAACCCTCCTATTAAATCCATATGAAACATTGAAAATATAAACGATGAAATAATAATGCTTTGACGTAATCCCCATTTAATATATAATCTATTTAAAATTATTCCTCTGAAAAAAAATTCTTCTATTATAGGGAAAATTATACATATAAATAGAATTTGATTAACAAACCCTATTTGTGTTATATTACTTGGGGAATTTAAAATATTTTCTGTAAAAACAGGTGCAATTAGTGAAAAAGTATATAGTAACGTCGCTGTTACTCCTATTGAAAATAAAACAAGCGGAGTTGCAATATAAAAAATTTCCCACCAATTATATTTAGATGGCAATTTACCAATCAATTTTTTAATGTCAATGTTAAATACACTAGATTTAAATATAACCCAGGTTACAATTATTAAATGAAGAAATATAAATGATAAGAAATTATTTTTAATATTTAACTTTGACAGAATAGATATTATAATCTGACTTATGATATACCATAAAATAAAGTTTCTCAGTTTTAATTTGTTAAAAGGATTATCATTATCAATCATTGTCTTTCACCCTTGCTATTTAATTTTGTTAGATTCATCCTTACGGTTTTTCGATATACCTCTTTATTTTCTTTGTAATAGTTTTTACAAATTCTTCTTTTTTGATGGTAAAGTCCATAATGCGCTTGTATAATGACATCTTATGATTTACTTCGTAGTGCACAACAACTTACCTTCCACTACTACGTGCGCAATAGCAGGCAGCGGAAATCCGCTGAAAAAATTTTCCTGGTTGCCCTTTACGCCTTTTGCGGTAAAACCAAGTTTTTCAGCAGCTTTAATAACCCCATATGCATTGGTACCCATTTTATCGGTACCGGCAACCTCACGGATTTTTGTAATTGGCATTTTAAGACCGTATTGCTTGGAAATGGTGGCAAGACAAGCAGCGGCACAATCGGTGATATCATGCTGCTTGATACATACATATCTTTTGAATAATTGCCTTATCATTTGGTTGAACCCTCCACGACATATTCAACCAAACAAATGAATGCATTAGATACAGTACCTAAATAAATCATACTATAATAATCCTTCTTTGTCCATAATGCTTTCACAATTTTTAACATTTTTTCATATCAACCTATGGAAATCCATAGGTTGATAATTTGAACAAGATATGGTAAATTTACGTTAAATAGAGGAATAACAACTATTAACCAAACAATGAAATGCATTGCATACAATACCTGATAAAATAAAATCTTAGATGGGGGTTTCGGTTAAAGTGGGTGTTATAGAACGTGATAAAAGCTTGAGACTGGAAAATGTGCTGTCTTTAAGAAAAAAGATGACTCAGCAGGAAGTACAGCAAGAAATGATGAAAATAGGCAAGTTCCTACAAGATAATGGAATACGAAAAACCGGTCCTGTAGTTACGGCAACTTTTGCAGTGGAAACGGATAATGAACAGCCTCTGATGGATATGGAGATATTGGTTCCGATAGATAGGAAGGCGGAATTGCCGGAGGGGTATAGGCTTAAAGAAGTATTTCATTTGCTACATGCCGTCTACGCAAGGCATGAGGGCAATCCCAATATGTTACAAAATACCTATAACGAAATGTTAGCATACATTCAACAAAATAATTTGCAGCAAATCACTGCAGGATATAATGTCAATATCAAAGAACCTAAGTCAGCACAGGAACTTGATGATATGGTAATTGATGTGTATATTGGAGTGAATCCTTCAATATTATAAACTTGGTATTAGTCATGAAGACTTTATATGCCGGCTTGAGTCTTTGTGATTGATATATCATTCAGAAGTTTCCCGGGGAATGGAAAAAAAATAAAAACAAATGAATTGGAGGTTGATTTTGATGACAAATGCAATGGCTTTAAAGAATGTCAATTTTGTGGGATTGACAAATGATGAATTGATAAAAAATGTTAACTTTGTTGAGTTAACCAAAGATGAGGCTTATCTTGTTAATGGTGGGGGTTGGGATGAAGTAGTAAATATTACATGTGGTACCGTTCTAGCAGCACACGCTCTTCCCATTGCTATAGGTGTTAGTCTTGGTGCTACTCCTGTTGTTGCAGTTGGAGTAGGGGTTGCATGTGTAGCTGTAGGGGTACATATGATTGCAGAAGGTTTGGATTAAATAAAACTTTTATAATCAAAAAAATTTTATGAGGTGATATTAGTATGTTAGCAGAATTAACACAAAACGAGCTTTACTTAGTAAATGGCGGTTTAAGTGACGATTATTATTTTGCACAAGCATGCATTTTAGCAGCTTGTAACATAGCTACCTTGCCAGGAGGGCAAGCTGTAGCAGTAGGTATGGTCGCTTTAGGATTAATTGCAGCAGCATCGACTTATATTGATGCAAAATTTGACAATAATTAATCATTGCAAAAGTTAGATAAGGACTATATAGTCCTTATCTAACTTTTATTAGTAGCTGCTAATGCTATAAAATAGTTTTATTATATAACAATTTTACTATTGGAGTTGATTGAAATTGCGTAAAAAACTAATAGAAACAGTAGTTGCATTGTTCTTTATTGCATTGTTTATTATCTCCATTTATTTCTTAGGTTCAGTATACATGAAAAAAATAAATATTTTTCATGTATCAAGTTATTTATCAATCATCCTATTCTTGTTCAGTCATTTATTCATAGGCTATTCTTTACTATTTTATAAATTCATAAAAGACTCTTTAGATTTAATAATAAAGATTGATAGTAATATAACAATCATTAAAACTAAAAGTGAAAAAATTATTCTTTTATTATTAGCTATTACTTTTATAATATGCATAGCATATTATCATCTCAATGATACAGAACTACTCAAAATTCATTATTTAAATTTTTTAAGTATGTTCTTTTTTGGAATGGCTAATTTATTATTTTCAGTTTCAAATTCACATATAATGGTAGGGAAAAATTTTGTATGGATAAAAAATCAAATAATAAACCGAGATAAAATAGAATATTTTAAAATTGATACTACAAATAATTATGCTATACTAAAAATAAAAGATAAAGACAAAGAGATATTTTTAAAAAACACAAAAGCCAGTTTAAAGCTATTACAAAAAAAATTACAACAAGCAAACATATAATCTAAACACAGACACGCACAGACACAGGGACAGGTACTTTGTCTGTTATCTCTATAAGTTTTAGAGAAAAATTGGCAGACAATTTACTTGGTCCCCTGTCTGTGTCTGAACATAATGATTATAAAATTGCCTATCATTCCATGCAATTCTTTGTTGATAATTAATAAGAGAAATGCTATAATAATTCAAAAATAATTATTTTTTACATTTATGTATAATGTTTAATGGTATATAATCATGTCAAATTTTGTTCTTAAGATAGCTGACGGAATTGAGAGGACAATATCATGGAAAAGAAAATATTGGCATCATGGCAGCGGTGCAAGAGCATAGGTTTGTCCAAAGACATCGTTTTTCCTGTGATAAAAGTGACACCACAACAATTCAAAGTTATATGCAGCCAAAACAAAATGCTCATCTCTACATTTAAAACCTGCATTACAGAACTTAAAGCTCATCTTACCGGAGCATTTCTCTTCCTATTAACCGATGCACAGGGCATTTTACTGGATATTTACTACAACAAGGATATAGAACAGCACGTTAAACAATCCCAAATCAAGCCGGGTATGTCCTTTGCCGTGGAAAGCTGCGGGACCAATGCCGTATCCATGGCCATGGATACAGGCGAATCCATATATATACTGCCGGAACAGCATTACTGCAGTCTTTTTAAATGCTGGCATTGTTTTTGTACGCCGATATTGATGAATAACAAGATCATTGGATATCTCGACATATCTACCATAAATACACAAATGAAAAAAGAATTTGTAGCCATTACAAAAATTTTACCCAGTTATTTGATAGACAAATACAAAAAGCAGCTTAATCAATATATTATAGATATGTCTTCTGTCAAGCTGACAAAACGCCAGATGGAAATCCTGACGCTAATAACAAGAGGACTCTCGGCAAAAGAAATAGCAATTGCACTAAAAATAAAAGAATGTACCGTGGATTATCATAAAAAAGTACTTTTTGAAAAACTAAACGTAAACTCAAGCACCGAAGCAGCCGCAATGGCTGCACGTCTTAAACTAATACCCTGAATCCTGAAATACTATGGAAATCCATAGGTTGATAATTTGAACAAGATATGGTAAATTCATAATGAATAAAGTATTAACAACTATAACCAAACAATGCTATGCGTTGCATAAAATACTTGATAGAATAAATGTCAATGTAAAGGGATCTAGCTCTGCACAGGAACTTGACGATATACAAGTTTATGTATATGTTGGAGTTAATCCGTCTGTTCTGTAATAGTGATATTAACCATGAGGACTGGAATTGCCGGCATAAAACAGTCTTTATGGTTGATATATATTCTGAAGTTACCCGGGGAATGGAAGAAGTTACAAACAAAAGAAGGGGGGATATAGAGTGACAGATGTAATGTTGCTAAATAATGTGAATTTTCTAGAGCTGTCAAATGATGATTTAATGACAATTGATGGTGGTGCCTGGAGTTGGAAGGAATTTGGTAGATCAGTTGCTTCAGGAGCTTTAACAGGTGCTATAGCAGGTGCCACAGGAGGTACGATGACTGTTCCTGTTATTGGAACTGTATCAGGAGCAGTTGGTATGGGCATTGCAGGTGGCGTTATAGGAGCAGTTGTTTATGCTGCTACTGGATGGTGGTGATAATTAGAAATTTATGCGGAAAACTAGTATATGTGGTTTTCCGCATAAATTTTAAAAGAGGAGGAAATAAAATTGTTAAATTATAAATTTATTATTAATGTCGGACTTATAATTGCAATTATTAATCTTTTTATAATACTTGATTTTAAATATGCTGCTTTAATATCATTAGGAATTATTCTGATTGTTATTGGAATACTTATGCGAATAAATAAAAATTAAAATGATATCAATAACATTAAGGATTTTTTATTTCTATTTGTCGATAAATTACTCGCTGTTTCATATTGATCTAATTTAATTATATCAAAACAATTTAAATTAATTAAGAAGGGAGTGCAAAATAAATGAAATACATATGTTCTAAATGCGAAAAGGAATTAACTAAAGCAAGAGCTACAAGTGCAATTGGAAAATTTTCTGCTATAAAAGAACCTATTAAATTATTTACTACAAAAGAAAGTAGTGTTATGACCCCATATGTTTGTTCAAATTGTGGATATGTTGAATGGTATGTCGAAAAACCTGAAAATTTTAGATAACAAAAAGACAGGGGTACAGGTGAGACTACTGAAAAAATCACTTTTTTAAAAAAAGCCAACGGAGTTAAGCGGGTTTCAGGGTTCAATTTTCAGAAAAAAGTGACTTTATCAGTAGTTTCGGACAGGTACTTTGTCTGTTATCTCTATAAGTTTTAGAGAAAAATTGGCAGACAATTTACTTGGTCCCCTGTCTGTGTCTGAACATAATGATTATAAAATTGCCTATCATTCCATGCAATTCTTTGTTGATAATTAATAAGAGAAATGCTATAATCCCGAGTTTGACACTTGGCGAATACAAAAAGCCTGATAAGGCTTGATATTAAAGGGTTTCAGGCTTTTGATTAAATAAAAAATTTGCGTACTTTTTTAAAATCCTTGCTAATGCTGCATTTGCTGTCATTTAATAAATCGGCAGATATGATTTGAAAATTAAGATTAAAATAATAAAATCACTAGAAAGTACGCACTTTTAGAAAATCAAATTTGACACAAAAATGTGCTATTTTCAAGGCTTCGAGCACTGTTTGAAAAGTTGCAACTGTCAAAGACCCGTGTTTGTTATCTCTATAAGTTTTAGAGAAAAATTGGCAGACAATTTACTTGGTCCCCTGTCTGTGTCTGAACATAATGATTATAAAATTGCCTATCATTCCATGCAATTCTTTGTTGATAATTAATAAGAGAAATGCTATAATAATTCAAAAATAATTATTTTTTACATTTATGTATAATGTTTAATGGTATATAATCATGTCAAATTTTGTTCTTAAGATAGCTGACGGAATTGAGAGGACAATATCATGGAAAAGAAAATATTGGCATCATGGCAGCGGTGCAAGAGCATAGGTTTGTCCAAAGACATCGTTTTTCCTGTGATAAAAGTGACACCACAACAATTCAAAGTTATATGCAGCCAAAACAAAATGCTCATCTCTACATTTAAAACCTGCATTACAGAACTTAAAGCTCATCTTACCGGAGCATTTCTCTTCCTATTAACCGATGCACAGGGCATTTTACTGGATATTTACTACAACAAGGATATAGAACAGCACGTTAAACAATCCCAAATCAAGCCGGGTATGTCCTTTGCCGTGGAAAGCTGCGGGACCAATGCCGTATCCATGGCCATGGATACAGGCGAATCCATATATATACTGCCCGAACAGCATTACTGCAGTCTTTTTAAATGCTGGCATTGTTTTTGTACGCCGATATTGATGAATAACAAGATCATTGGATATCTCGACATATCTACCATAAATACACAAATGAAAAAAGAATTTGTAGCCATTACAAAAATTTTACCCAGTTATTTGATAGACAAATACAAAAAGCAGCTTAATCAATATATTATAGATATGTCTTCTGTCAAGCTGACAAAACGCCAGATGGAAATCCTGACGCTAA
>NZ_NPML01000024.1 GCF_002252565.1 Petroclostridium xylanilyticum | reverse complement strand
TGTCTGTTATCTCTATAAGTTTTAGAGAAAAATTGGCAGACAATTTACTTGGTCCCCTGTCTGTGTCTGAACATAATGATTATAAAATTGCCTATCATTCCATGCAATTCTTTGTTGATAATTAATAAGAGAAATGCTATAATAATTCAAAAATAATTATTTTTTACATTTATGTATAATGTTTAATGGTATATAATCATGTCAAATTTTGTTCTTAAGATAGCTGACGGAATTGAGAGGACAATATCATGGAAAAGAAAATATTGGCATCATGGCAGCGGTGCAAGAGCATAGGTTTGTCCAAAGACATCGTTTTTCCTGTGATAAAAGTGACACCACAACAATTCAAAGTTATATGCAGCCAAAACAAAATGCTCATCTCTACATTTAAAACCTGCATTACAGAACTTAAAGCTCATCTTACCGGAGCATTTCTCTTCCTATTAACCGATGCACAGGGCATTTTACTGGATATTTACTACAACAAGGATATAGAACAGCACGTTAAACAATCCCAAATCAAGCCGGGTATGTCCTTTGCCGTGGAAAGCTGCGGGACCAATGCCGTATCCATGGCCATGGATACAGGCGAATCCATATATATACTGCCGGAACAGCATTACTGCAGTCTTTTTAAATGCTGGCATTGTTTTTGTACGCCGATATTGATGAATAACAAGATCATTGGATATCTCGACATATCTACCATAAATACACAAATGAAAAAAGAATTTGTAGCCATTACAAAAATTTTACCCAGTTATTTGATAGACAAATACAAAAAGCAGCTTAATCAATATATTATAGATATGTCTTCTGTCAAGCTGACAAAACGCCAGATGGAAATCCTGACGCTAATAACAAGAGGACTCTCGGCAAAAGAAATAGCAATTGCACTAAAAATAAAAGAATGTACCGTGGATTATCATAAAAAAGTACTTTTTGAAAAACTAAACGTAAACTCAAGCACCGAAGCAGCCGCAATGGCTGCACGTCTTAAACTAATACCCTGAATCCTGAAATACTATGGAAATCCATAGGTTGATAATTTGAACAAGATATGGTAAATTCATAATGAATAAAGTATTAACAACTATAACCAAACAATGCTATGCGTTGCATAAAATACTTGATAGAATAAATGTCAATGTAAAGGGATCTAGCTCTGCACAGGAACTTGACGATATACAAGTTTATGTATATGTTGGAGTTAATCCGTCTGTTCTGTAATAGTGATATTAACCATGAGGACTGGAATTGCCGGCATAAAACAGTCTTTATGGTTGATATATATTCTGAAGTTACCCGGGGAATGGAAGAAGTTA
>NZ_NPML01000023.1 GCF_002252565.1 Petroclostridium xylanilyticum | reverse complement strand
TGTCTGTTATCTCTATAAGTTTTAGAGAAAAATTGGCAGACAATTTACTTGGTCCCCTGTCTGTGTCTGAACATAATGATTATAAAATTGCCTATCATTCCATGCAATTCTTTGTTGATAATTAATAAGAGAAATGCTATAATAATTCAAAAATAATTATTTTTTACATTTATGTATAATGTTTAATGGTATATAATCATGTCAAATTTTGTTCTTAAGATAGCTGACGGAATTGAGAGGACAATATCATGGAAAAGAAAATATTGGCATCATGGCAGCGGTGCAAGAGCATAGGTTTGTCCAAAGACATCGTTTTTCCTGTGATAAAAGTGACACCACAACAATTCAAAGTTATATGCAGCCAAAACAAAATGCTCATCTCTACATTTAAAACCTGCATTACAGAACTTAAAGCTCATCTTACCGGAGCATTTCTCTTCCTATTAACCGATGCACAGGGCATTTTACTGGATATTTACTACAACAAGGATATAGAACAGCACGTTAAACAATCCCAAATCAAGCCGGGTATGTCCTTTGCCGTGGAAAGCTGCGGGACCAATGCCGTATCCATGGCCATGGATACAGGCGAATCCATATATATACTGCCGGAACAGCATTACTGCAGTCTTTTTAAATGCTGGCATTGTTTTTGTACGCCGATATTGATGAATAACAAGATCATTGGATATCTCGACATATCTACCATAAATACACAAATGAAAAAAGAATTTGTAGCCATTACAAAAATTTTACCCAGTTATTTGATAGACAAATACAAAAAGCAGCTTAATCAATATATTATAGATATGTCTTCTGTCAAGCTGACAAAACGCCAGATGGAAATCCTGACGCTAATAACAAGAGGACTCTCGGCAAAAGAAATAGCAATTGCACTAAAAATAAAAGAATGTACCGTGGATTATCATAAAAAAGTACTTTTTGAAAAACTAAACGTAAACTCAAGCACCGAAGCAGCCGCAATGGCTGCACGTCTTAAACTAATACCCTGAATCCTGAAATACTATGGAAATCCATAGGTTGATAATTTGAACAAGATATGGTAAATTCATAATGAATAAAGTATTAACAACTATAACCAAACAATGCTATGCGTTGCATAAAATACTTGATAGAATAAATGTCAATGTAAAGGGATCTAGCTCTGCACAGGAACTTGACGATATACAAGTTTATGTATATGTTGGAGTTAATCCGTCTGTTCTGTAATAGTGATATTAACCATGAGGACTGGAATTGCCGGCATAAAACAGTCTTTATGGTTGATATATATTCTGAAGTTACCCGGGGAATGGAAGAAGTTATAAACAATAGGTTGTTGCAAGGCTAGTGTAAAATAATGCACGATATTAATAGGTTAATGAAAAGTATACTAAAAACAGCAGAAATAAAAGAGAAATTAGGAATAGCAATGCTTCTGTGAACCTTGAAAATTAAAAAATGGCATGGCAAATAGACCCTTGACGAAAGGATGGAAATATTAACCATAATTCCTATTTGGATAATTATCTAATAACAAGTTCTTTCACAAGAACAGATAAGTTGTAAGTAATCAGGCTACAACAGACATAGGAGAATATGAAAGAGAGTTTGAAGGTATTTAAGTGATCAAGATTAAAATTTAATTTAAGTTCACTAAAGACCTGCTCAATAATAACTCTCAGGTTGTAGGCTTTTTTCCACTCTTTGGAGTACTTTGGTAAACCTTCTGTACCATGTTTTCTAATATTATCAAGAGGTGTTTTATGAGTGCGAATAAGATTTTTAGAAGTAGGGTTACAAAGCTCAAGGAATTCACACTCAAAACTTTTGGAAACATTAGGACAATTCCAAAGTCTAAAACCGGCTTCTAAGTCTCTTCCATTAGATTTAAATGGTTGCTTACAATATTTGCAGTGAGGAACACCATTTTTGTACTCAATAAAATCAATATTTGATTTTTTCTCCATATCCCTACAAGGGATAGCAGGATTAGCATCAAGGTCATAAGCCACAAAGGAGTTGTTTTTAGTAGAATCATAACCTTTGTCAGCAGAGTAGATATCGAACCTAACTGAAAGTATCTTGATATTATTGATTGATTAGGAATGCAGTCAGGCTCAAGACCACAAGCAACAGCCATGTCAGCAGATCTATATAAAAAAGATTCAACGTCTCTATTGCTATCAAGGTTTTCAAGAGATCTTAACAAGGTTCTTTTAAATTTGGTGATATTAGAATAATAAACAGAATCAACTTCATCATTAGATTTTTTAAATCTTTCAGCATTAGCTTTGAAGTTAGGATTTTCACCAATGATATACTCTAAAAATGAGTAATCAAAGCAAGTTAAAATAGCCAGGTTAGTTACAAACTTAGAACGTTTAGTAGCTAATAGCTTGGTAATTTTGTTAAGAACCTCAACAGTAGTAAAAGAAAGCTGCTTATTCTGATGATAGAAATTGCTGATATCAATTTTAAAATTCTTGTAGTAAGACTCGGGGATTTTAGAATAAAGCTCAAGTAAATAATCAGCAACTTTATCTAAATCTTCATCAGAGCAGTTCATAGCGTATTCAAAAGGGTTTTCGATGGGTTTACCATCTACAAAATCTTTATAAGAATCAAAAAAATTATCTTCAAACAATTTGAAGTTAGTAAGCATTGAAATTCCTCCTATTTTTGTGAAAATATTATTTGTCCAACTATTATACAATAATGTGGAGGAATTTCATATATAAATTGGCCCAAAAGGCCTAAAAACAAAGGGCTTTAGCCCTTACAACAAACTAATTTTAGGAGAGGGAGGTCATATAAATGACAAATGCATTAGTTTTGAATAATAATTTTGTTGAGCTGAACCATGATGAAATGGACTCTGTTAATGGTGGAGTTGGTTTTGTAGCAGGGTTAGCTATTGGTGTTGCCGTAGGATGGGTTGCAGATGGCATTTTAAAATCTACTACTGGAAAAAGTGGGGGAGACTGGGTTGCTACTGGGATAGATGCAGTAAAAGAAGCCTTTAATAGCTCAGAAGCTAAGGTAAATAGAGAAGCAGGCCTTAATCAGTTTAAAAGTTCTAGTTATTATCAGATTTTTGGAAACTAAAATCTTAACATTTTTATGCGCCTACAGTAGGCGCATAAAAATGTACAGAGCATAATGACTGGAGGAAAATAATATGATTAATTTTATATCTGAAAAAAAGGGTGTTATATTAGGAATTATTATAGGGGTAATAGTTTATTTTGTTCTATCATATTTATTTAAGTATTACATTAAATAGATATAGTATAGTTATTATAATATAATAGGTTTATATTATATTAATCTACAGAGTTAATTTCATAATTTCTAACCCTTGAAATCAAAGGATTAGAAAAGGGTATAAAAAATAGTTTACCCCAATCCGATAAATAATTCGTCCAAATAATCCACAGAAAGGAGTAAACTACGAATTATGTATCGGCAAACAACATTATTTACTTTAGATCAAATTTTAGAAATTCAACCATTAACAAAATTACAAGCTATTTTAACATTTGTTGATTATTCAATTATGCTTGAAGCTTTTAAAATTGATGCCAGCAAGCGAGGTCCTAAAGGTTTTTCATATTCCAGCTTGCTCAATGCCTTGCTTGCAATGCAGATTGAACAACTTCCTACCGTTAAGGCATTGGTTAAAAGGTTAAAAACCGACCCTGTTTTAAGAGTAACCTGTGGTTTTGATGCTGTTGGTAAAACACCCAGTGCAGCAACTTTTTCAAGATTTATTGAAAAGCTTTCTAAAACAAATGTGCTTGAAAAGACTTTTCGCCGAATGGTACGTAGAGCTAAAACCTTGGGACTTATTGATGGTACTCACGTTTCTATTGATGCATCAAAAATTGATGCTTTTGAGCATGCTATACCAAAATCGAGGATACCGGAAAACAATCCTGAGTTTCCTCACTGGGGTGCCAAGCAAGATACCAACGGTAATATGATAAAATGGTTTGGCTGGAAGATGCACGCCGTAGTTGATACAACAAGCGGTATACCATTAGGGTATATCATAACCCCTGCAAATATAGCAGATATGGTAATGGCAATACCACTCATGAATAAGCTTAAAGAAGATTATGAAAACTTATTCAAACCATCATATTACATTATGGATACAGGCTATGATACACCAGCCATCTATCAGCATGCCATATTGCTTGGTGCTCAAGCCATCATATCCATTAATTGGAGAAATACAAA